>JADQBU010000303.1 GCA_016278435.1 Halanaerobiales bacterium | reverse complement strand
GGACTGTTTTCTGGCGGAAGAGAGGTTTATTTATAAACCGTGGAAAACAATTCTGGAACAGATCAGGGATAACATAAATCTGGAGAAGATAAATACCTATCTACCCTGGAAAAAAATAATTTCATTTTTATTCCCCGATTTTATAAAAAAGGAAGAAGTCTTTACCTTTGAATCGATCCAGCATCAATCAGCTGATGAAGCCCTGATTTATTTTTTGGCTGAAGTTGCCAGGAGACAGAAGCTTATCATTATTTTTGAAAATTTGCAGTGGTCTGACCCCAAGAGTCTGGAACTATTACGGGCTTTAATCCGGAAAGATCAGAACCGGAACATATTGATATATGCAACCTCCCGCCGGGAAAGGGAGAATCACCTTAAAGATTACTTTTCCGATCTGTTGATATCCGGAAGTGTTCATAATCTAGATCTGGAAAGATTGGATATGGAAGAAGTAAAAGAATTTTGCTACAGGAAGATGCCCCAGTATAAGTTTTCACCTGGACTAATTAAGGTCGTTTTCCAGGAAACTGAGGGCAACACTTTTTTTCTGGTAGAAGCATTGAAATTGCTGGCCAGCAATCAGCAAGAAGATAGGATTAAAAGTTTTATGACCAGTAAGAGCCGCAATATTTTAAGAGAGCGTATTTTTTCTGTTTCCCGGAAAGCACGCAATATTCTTAACATTATTTCGATTCCTTTTGATAAAATTAGTTTTGATTTGATGAGCCGGGTCAGTGGGGAAGATAAAACATCATTAATTGATATTCTGGAAGAACTCGTTGATCATAATTTGATTAATGAGACCCAGTCAGTAGAGGGTAGAATCAATTATAAGTTTACCCATTCTAAACTCAGGGAGTTTGTTTACCAGAGCCAATCACGGGCCCGGGTCTGCCTGCTACATGAAAAGATTGCCGAACAACTGGAAAGGAAGATTGAGGGTACCGGGGATGAGCGATATTATTATACCAGATTGATCTACCATTATCGCTCTGCAGGAAATATGATGAAATATCTGCAGTATATGATTAAAGAAGCAGAGATTTACTTTCACCGCAGTCATGAATTGTTTCCAGTAATTAATGACCAAAAATTACATAAAAATAAGGTGCTGGCTTTAAATCAGGAAGAATCGCAGCGTTATTTATCTGAAATTGAGCGACTTATATCAGAATCCAGGCATGATGAAAACCGGGAATACAGGCAGATGGAGTTGAAACTACTGGATATGCGCTCTCTGTTTTCTATTGTTCAGGGTGAATATGAAAAAGCACTTTCTTATCAGAAAGAAGTGATCAGGGGAGCACTTGGATTAGAAGACCTGGAGACCGTTATATCAGCCTATGAACAGCGGGCAAGTATTGGAATTCAACAAGAAAATACCGGATTAATAAAAGAAAGTGCAGCTGAAATGTATAATCTGGCGGTAGAGATTGAATCAAGAGCAAAAATGGGTACAGCTCTTAGATACCAGGGGATTGCCCATCTTTATGAGAAAAATTATCAGGAGGCAGAGTCTCTGTTTGAGCAGTCACTTACTATTTTTAAGAATCTAACCCGCTATTCACTGGGAATTGCCGCTAATTACAATTATCTTGGGGAGATAAAACGACATCAGAGTGATTTTAGTGGAGCATTAATTTACTATGAACGGGGTATCGGACTCAGTGAAGGCAAAAACATTCTCTGCGGACTAGGTGTATTTTACATCAATGCCGGGCTTGTCTGCTATGAAATGGGTAAATATGATAATTCAGAAGAAAATTTTAACAAGGCATTGGATATTTTTGACAGGATACAGACTATCTGGGGATATGCGAGTATAGCTTATAGCTTTAAAACCCTGCTGGCAATAAAAAACCATAATTATGACCAGGGGTTGGGGTATTTACAGCAGGCAGACAGTATTCTGGAAAAACGTTATAAACGTTACTGGTATGGGATTTTACAGCGGGTTAAAGCTGAGATACTGAGTTTGATGCAGGGAAATAAAAAATTACAGGCAGTTTTTGGTTTATATCTGGATGAAAATGGGGATTATGCCAGTGGGGCACTGAAAATTTTTCGGGAGATTGGTGCTCCCTATGAAGCGGAATCTGTGCAGAGATTATTAACAGAGGCTGTAAGTAAAGGAGGAAGAGGGAAGTGAAAATAAATTTTATACTCAATGATGAAGAAAAGACAGTAGATATTCAACCGGATACAAGATTAGTTGATCTACTGAGGGAGAGGTTTAATCTTCTGAGTGTAAAGGAAGGATGTGGGCAGGGAGAGTGTGGAGCCTGTACTGTTATTATTGATGGGAAAGCGGTTACATCTTGCCTGATTCTTGTCAGCCAGATTGAAGGAAGTATCATCTGGACCGTAGAAGGTCTGGAAAAAAGTGGGGAACTGGAGATATTTAAGAAGTATTTCAAAAAACATGGGGCTGTACAGTGCGGCTACTGTACTCCGGGTATGGTTATGTCGGCCCGGGCTCTGTTAAATAAAAATAAGCATCCAGACCGGGAGGAGATTAGAAAGGCCATTGCCGGCAATCTCTGCCGCTGTACCGGTTATAACAATATCATCGATGCCATAACAGCGATCGCTGAAGAGGGGGGATTCGGTGTCTGAATTAAAAGTTTATACCCCAGGGGAAGTAAAAGAAGTATTAAAGCTGCTCCATGATAAGGAAAAAGTCAGAATTCTGGCCGGTGGTACCGACCTGCTCCTGGAGCTGATTAAATTAAAAAGAGAGGGATGTGTACTGATCGATCTTTCCCGGATAGAGGGGTTAGAATATATCGAAAAGAAGGATGAAGAACTGGAAATAGGCTCACTGGTAACCTTTACTGATATCCATGATAATCCTGTTATAAACAAATATGCACCGGCTCTGGCAGCTGCCTCCGGACAGGTCGGCTCAGTCCAGATTCGCAACCGGGCTACTATCGGTGGTAATATTGCTCACGCCTCACCGGCAGCCGATTCTTTACCGGTACTGCTGGCAGCAGGGGCCAGGATTAAAGTTTTAAATGCTGCCGGAGCGGAGACCGTTTTAGTGGAAGAATTTTTACACAATAAGGACAAGTACAGAAACCATTTAATAACCGCTATCCTGATACCGGTTAAAGGAGATAATATGATTGATTTTTTTGGAAAAGTAGCCTACCGCAGGGATGTTGCTACTGCCCGGATAAATATGGGGGTCAGAACTGTTTATCAGCCTGAAAACGGGAAGATTATCAAAGCTTCCATTTTTTTGGGCGCCCTCTCTAAAACCGGGGTCAGAGCGGACCTGGTAGAAGAATATCTGACAGGAAAGAGGGTTGATGAACTGGAGCGGGAAAGATTCTTTGCCGCCCTCAGAGAGACAGTGGATAAGTCCATTCCCGGCCGGTATTCGCAGCCGTATAAAAGGAGAGCTATTTGTGGTCTGGGAGATGATTTTTTACAGGAACTGCAGAGGGAGGGGTCTTATGAGTGATTTAAAATATGTGGGGAAAAGTATCCCCTTTAAATATGCAGACCAGAAAATTGCTGGTGATTTAAAGTATGTTTCTGACTTAAGTATGCCTGGAATGCTGCATTTGAAATTGCTGACTGCCGGTATTCCCCGGGGTAAGGTCAAAGAAATTGATACTACCCGGGCTGAAGCCCTGGATGGTGTTAAAAAAGTATATACTTTTAAGAATACACCGCGCCGGCCTTTTAACGGCTATTACTGGTACCGGGACCAGGAGATGATAAAAGATGAGGTCCTGCTGACTGATTATGTCAGGCATGTGGGGGACAGGGTAGCAGCTGTTGCTGCTGAAAGTTCGGAGACGGCAGAGAGGGCTTGTGAATTAATTGAGGTAGAATACGAAAAGCAGGAAAAACCAATACTTGACCTGGAAGAGGCACTTGTGGGCGGTGATGCCCTACATGAAAAAGGGAATCCTTTTGCTGAAAGGGAATTTGCCTATGGGGATGTAGACGGTCTTTTTGCGAAAACACCTTCTGAATTGATATTTTCTGATAAAATGGAAACCCCGAAGGTCCATCATGCGGCCATGGAGAATCATGCCTGTCTGGCCTATCCTGAACCACAGGGTAAATTGACGGTTATCAGCCCCTGCCAGCTTATATTCTCGGTGAGATTAATAATCTCTACTCTACTGGACTTACCGCTGAACCGGGTCCGGGTTATAAAGGGCAATATGGGCGGCTCGTTTGGTGCTAAACAGGAAACTTTTCTGGAACCGCTGGCTGCCTTTGTTGCCCGTGATTTAAACCGTCCGGTCAAGATATTTTTTAACCGCAGGGAATCTATCCTGGCGACAAGAACCAGGAGTAAAATCTTGGGTAAAGTAAAGACGGCAGTCAGCCCTGAAGGTAAGATCCTGGGTAGAGACATTGACGTTATTGTTGATGCTGGAGGTTACACCTCCAATGGTGATATCGTAAGTGCTGCGATGGCCAAGAAAATTTCCCGCCTGTACCGCATAGAACACCAGCGTTACCATAGTTATTCGGTACATACTACCACCCCGCCGGGAGGACCCTGCCGTGGTTACGGCTCACCCCAGATTCATGCCCTGACTGAAGTAAATCTGGACCGGGCAGCTGCAGCACTCGGTATCGACCGGGTTGAACTCAGGCTGAAAAACCTCCTACACCCCCATGAAAAAGATCTGTTGGGAGGGCCGGATATCGGCAATGCCCGGATCATAGAGGCCCTGGAAAAGGGGAGAGAAGAGTTTAACTGGACCAGGAAAAAGAAGGCAAATCAGAAATCAGGTAGATCAGGCCGCTATCGCAGGGGGATAGGTGTAGCCTGTGCTACCCATGTAAATGGCTATTATAATGTATATCCCGATTTTTCCGGGATTAATATCAGGTTTTATGAAGATGGAAGTATTCTGCTTAATACCAGTATCCATGACCTGGGAACCGGAGCCAGAACCATTATGGCCCAGATAGCGGGAGAAGTTCTGGAAGTAGACCCAGAGCAGATCACTGTACTGGAAGGAGATACAGACCGCAGCCCCTATGATGTAGGCTGTCATGCCAGCCGCGGGACCTATGTAATCGGGAAAGCTGTTCAGCAGGCAGCAGTAAAGCTGCGGGAGTTACTGCTGGAGGAGACAAAGAAACTGGCTAAAAATTTACCAGGAGTTAAGCCGGAAGAAAAGTTAGAAGTAGTGATAGAGGAGGGCCGGATCCGGATCGGAAGCGATCATTATAGTTATCAGGAAATAATCAGCCGCATCCAGCTGGAAAACCAGCAGGAACTGAATGTGAACTACAGCTACCATTCACAGGCAAATCCCGCCTCTTACGGGGCCCATTTTGTCCAGGCCGAGGTCGATACCTTTACCGGCCTGGTAGAGGTAAAGGATTATGTGGCCGTTCATGATGTAGGTCAGGCTATTAATCCCCTGGCCGTAAAAACCCAGATCGATGGAGGGGTACAGATGGGTATCGGAATGGCCCTGATGGAGGAGATAGACTTTGACCAGAAAGGTTATCCTCTCAACACAAACTTTCATGATTATCATCTAATTAATGCCCCGGCGATGCCGGAAATCAGAGTTTTTCTCATCGAGGATAAAGAACCGCACGGTCCTTATGGAGCCAAAAGTATCGGGGAAATCTCTACTGTTCCGGTGGCTGCTGCTGTAGTTAATGCAGTCAACGATGCCCTGGGAAAATTTCTTACAACCCTACCTTTAACTCCGCCGCGTATAATAGATGCTTTATATTGACTATCTTTTGACGCTGGTAGATTAAGATGAAGATGACTTATATAACTATTTAGAAAATTCAAGGTATTTTTTTGAACAGGATTAAGAGCCATTATTAAAGGAGGGGTTTGATGCTTGTTAACAGGCAGATACAGCAGACTGCCGGACTAAATTTTTTAAATAATAATCAGCTGGAAGAGATTCATCTGGCTACTCTGGATGTGCTGGAAAGAGTTGGGGTGGAAGTTAAAGAGAAAGAGTCACTGAAGTTATTGA
>JADQBU010000362.1 GCA_016278435.1 Halanaerobiales bacterium | reverse complement strand
ATCTCTGTAATCTCCAGTACAGGGTCAACTTCGGTTTTTACCCGGACTAGCTGTTTCTCCTGTTCCAGTATTTTTATAAATTCGCGCAAATTCTTATATCCCATGAATATCCCCTTAATGTAGTTTTTTTCTCCTATTGTTTTACATCATATTATATATTCTGTATATATTAAATTAATCCTCTTTTTAATTGCGGTTAAATTCACTTGCAGTTTATCCCATTATTTAAGCAAGAAAAGCCTTTTTCACAAAACTTGATTATAAACAATAAAATAAACAGAAGTAAAATACTTAGTTAGAGGGGGGTAAAGTAAATGCTTGATGACTTTCTTATAACCTTTATAGCCAGACTACTTGATGATATTAACAACAATGAAAGTGTAAGAAACTTTGTTAAAAGCTGGGGTGAAATGTTTGCCAATCTAATTCCAGGTGAAGAGATTGAACCCCAGTTGATCGAATTTTTAGATCTGTTTAAAGAAGGTGTGCTGCAGAACAAAGAAAAAAGAGAAAATGAAGAAAAACCTATACAACCATAAAGAAAATTTAAAGAAGCAAAAAAACTTCCGGGACAGTTAAAAACTGTCCCATTTTTTATAGTATTCATTTTACAGAATTCTAACCGAGAAAGCCTCGTCCTTTAATAAGGGCGGGGATGAATCGATGTCTTAATTATTGTTCTGAACACTTGTTTGCATCATGGCATGAAATATGGTATAATATAGTTAATCCTGATAAGTTGAAGGTGTAAACATGGATAAAACCTATATGATACCTATTCCGCAAAAATAACAATCCTGGGCCCGTAAATTATCCCGGTATAATGGCAGGAGGAGGTCAAAATCAGTTCTATACCTTTAAAATATAAGAAAGATTATAATTCCGCTGATAATTGTCAAAGGGACTGCAATTAATAATCTAAGACCTACAATTTCGGGACCTAAAAAAACCAGACCATAGGGAACTCTGGCCAGACCGATTGCCCCATACCCCATAAGCATAGCTATAACAACACTGATATGGGCTCCTTTATCATAAAGTGACTTAATAATAGGATATACTGCATAGGGCCCTCCCTGGAGTAACCCTCCCAGTAAACCACCTGTTACAACACCCTTGATTCCAGCTTCTTCTCCAAACCAATCCATAATCGTATCTGCTGGTAACAGTAGATCAATCGCTTTTGAAATCATCAGGGCAGCAAATATAAGTGTCAACAATCCACCAAATGTCCTAAAGGAACTGGTGATACCTTTTTTTGCCAACTCCGGCCTGGTAAAACCCAGATATATGTAGAGACCAACTGCTACCAGTACGATTATACGTTGAGGCCAGCTCCTACCCAGAATAAATCCCAGTATATTCATTTTATTTCCCCTCTCTTTTTTTATATTTTATAATCAATAATATTCTTTTATAATTGCATCTATAATAACTTCTAGTAACACCTGGAATCTCCTGCTAAAAATAAAAATCCAGCCTGTATATTCCAGATGTCATTGCTGATTACAGACTGGTTAAATTATAAATTTTAAAGTATTTCATTTTCCAATAATCCTTACCCTGTTATCTTTAATTATCAATTTTCCCTCACAATATAACGATATTGCCCGGGGATAGATAACGTGCTCCCTTTCCAGTATCCTTGACGCCAGAGAATCTACTGTATCGTTATCTTTAACCGGAACTGCTTCCTGCAGAATTATGGGACCGGTATCAATACCCTCATTAACGAAGTGAACAGTGCAGCCGCTGACCTTAACCCCTGCTTTAAGGGCCTGCTGCTGAGCATCTAACCCGGGGAAAGACGGCAGCAAAGAAGGATGAATATTCATAATTTGGTTCTGATAATAACGGATAAAATGAGAACTCAGTAATCTCATAAACCCGGCCAGAATAACAAGATTTACCGCGGACTCCTCCAGCACATCTATCAATTTTTGTTCATACAGTTTTTTATCATAAAACTCTCCCGGGTCTATAAACATGGTCGGTATCCCGGCCTTATCTGCCCTTTCCAGGGCCAGTGCTCCCTTATTATCACTTAAAACGATTCCTATTTCTGCCGCAATCTGCCCAGAATCAATACTGTCAATTATAGACTGAAGATTAGAACCCCGGCCGGAAACGAGTACCCCCAGAATAGACTTAGTCTTCATTAAATTTTACCTCCTTTTTCCCGGCCTCTATCCTACCAATTAAATAAGCTGTCTCTTCTTTTTTATTCAAATCTGATAAAACAGATTCTATCTCTGATTCTGGCACAATAAGAATCATACCTATACCCATATTAAAAGTCCTGTACATCTCATCTAATTCTATCTGACCCTTTTTTTGAATTAAATCAAAAATCGGCTGTACTGGCCAGCTTCCTCTTTTTATCGCAGCTGTATTTCCTGCCGGTAAAATCCGGGGTAGATTACCAACAATTCCTCCTCCGGTAATATGGGCAATCCCGTTAACTACATGATTTTTCAATAGATTTAAGACCATATTTACGTAGATTCTGGTAGGTTTGAGAAGCTCCTGGCCAAGTTCGGTTTTCAACTCTTTAATCTCATCCTTGATATGAAAACCGGCCAGTTCAAATAAAACTTTTCGGGCCAGAGAATATCCATTACTGTGTATCCCACTGGCAGCAAGACCAATAATACCATCTCCGGCTTTTATTCTCTCACCTGATATAATATCAGGACGGTCAACAATTCCTACACTGAAACCTGCCAGATCATATTCATCCTGACTATAGAATCCGGGCATTTCAGCTGATTCACCACCGATCAAGGCACAGCCTGCCAGCTGGCAGCCTTTGACAATCCCGGCCACAATCTCTTCCACCTGGTCAGGTTTCATCTTGCCAGTTGCCAGATAATCCAGAAAGAACAGGGGTCTAGCACCAAGCGTCAATATATCATTGACATTCATTGCCACCAGATCGATACCGACTGTATCATGTTTTCCCATCATAAAAGCTATCTTCAATTTTGTTCCTACTCCATCTGCCCCGGAAACCAGTACCGGTTCCCGGTAGTTAAAGATATCAGGAGCAAAGAGTGCCCCAAATCCACCTGGTCCACTCAAAACCTCTGACCCAAAGGTTGATTTCACCATTTTGCCCAGGCGGGAAGCTACTTCCTCCCCGGCATCGATATCAACACCAGCATCCCTGTACGAAATTCCCATGATTACTTCCCCCTTTCTAGAGGTGATTCCCCGCTAAAACAGGAAGTACAGAAATCATAGTTTTCTGCCTTGATAGAGTTCAATAACCCTTCCTGGCTCAGATAAGTTAATGTATCAGCTCCTATAAATTCCCTAATCTCTTCAACTTTATTATTTGCTGCTATCAGTTCCTGACGGCGAGAAGTATCTAACCCGTAATAACAGGAATCAATAACCGGAGGAGATGAAACTACCATATGAACTTCCTTAGCCCCGGACTCCTTCATCATTCTTATAATCTGTTTTCCTGTTGTTCCCCGGACAATCGAATCATCGATTAGAATTAATTTTTTGCCGGAAATTATATCACGGATTGGGTTTAACTTGATTCTGACATTAAAATCTCTGATCTCCTGGGCAGGCTGGATGAAAGTCCTGCCTACATATTTATTTCTTAAGATCCCATTTTCATAAGGAATACCGGACTCTTCCGAATAACCCAGGGCAGCCGATACTCCGGAACTGGGAACTGGAATAACCAGATCAGCATCAATATCAGTTTCCCGGGCTAACTGTCTTCCCATTTCCCGCCGGGCTAAGTGAACATTTTGACCACCGAAAACACTATCGGGCCGGGCAAAATAAATAAATTCAAAAATACAGAAACGGTAAGGCCTGTTTTCACTATAATAAAAACCTTCAATACCATTTTCATCAATGATAACCATCTCTCCGGGGTTTACCTCCCTGATAAACTCGGCCCCGATAATGTCTAGAGCACAGGTCTCTGAAGCTACTATAAAGTTATCTTTAAACTTACCAAGAACCAGAGGCCTGAAACCATGGGGATCCCTGGCAGCTACCAGCTTATCCCTGGTTAAAGCAACTATACTGAAAGCCCCTTTTAGCTGCTGCAAACTGTGGACAAAAGCTTCAATAATGTCATCTTTGAAGGAACGGGCAACTAGATGGGCCAGGACTTCAGTATCCAGGGTTGAATGAAAGATTGAACCCTGAGCTTCAAGATTGTCACGCAGCTCACCATTATTGACAATATTTCCATTATGGGCCAGGGCCAGATCACCTTTAATACAGTTAATTAAAAGAGGCTGGGCATTGACCGACATACTGGAACCTGTGGTTGAATACCGGACATGTCCGATGGCCATCTCACCCACAAGTTTAGATAAAATCTCTTTATCAAAAACATTATTGACAAGACCCATATCCTTATGATTTTTAAATTTTCCCTGCTGGTTAACACAGATTCCTGCACTCTCCTGTCCCCTGTGTTGAAGAGCATGTAAACCCAGATAGGTTAAGTCCGAAACCTCTGTTCCAGTTCTGGTGGCATAGATTCCAAATATCCCGCACTCCTCTGTCATCTTGTCATC
Source organism: Halanaerobiales bacterium (assembly GCA_016278435.1). Taxonomy (GTDB): domain Bacteria; phylum Bacillota; class Halanaerobiia; order Halanaerobiales; family JADQBU01; genus JADQBU01. The sequence continues at coordinate 1,456 of JADQBU010000362.1, read as the reverse complement.
CTGGAGGCAATGCTTGTCTGCCATTTTTCCTTCATCTCCTCAATATTAAGACTGATAAGGTCATTAATTTTAAATTCAGTACTTCTAACAATACCGAGTTTACTATATGATATATTATTTTCAGCAATTATCTCCTGTAATTGTTTCTCTTCATCTTCATTTAAAGTGACTATAATCCGGCTCTGGCTTTCAGAAAAGAGCAGTGCAGCTGGATTGAGATCAGTCTCTATATTAATTTCAGCACCTAGATTGCCGCCAATACAGCCTTCAGCCAGGGTTACAGCCAGACCGCCTTCAGAGCAGTCATGAGCAGATTTGATGATGCCGGCCTCGATTGCCTGCAGACATACAGTCTGAACTTTCACTTCCAGTTCAAGATCTAATTCCGGAATTTTACCGGCTTCCAGTCCATGCACAACCTTAAGATATTCACTTCCACCGAGCTCATCCTCAGTTTTTCCCAGAAGATAAATAATATCCCCTTCATCTTTAAAATCGGAAGTAGTTGCCTGATTTAGATCCGCAAGTATCCCCACCATACCGATAACAGGTGTGGGATAAACTGCTCCCTGCGGACTTTCATTATAGAAACTAACATTACCTCCAGTAACTGGTGTCTTCAATCTGCGGCAGGCTTCACTAATTCCCTCAGCACACTTTTCAAACTGCCAGAATACCTCAGGATTTAAAGGATTACCGAAATTCAGACCATCAGTTATGGCCAGAGGTTTACCTCCACTGCAGACAATATTCCGGGCTGCCTCTGCCACAGCAATCGCACCCCCCCGTTCTGGGTCCAGATAACAGTATCTCCCATTACAGTCTGTGGTAACAGCTATCCCCTTATTTTTACCTTTAATCCTGAGTACAGCTGCATCTGATCCGGGCAGGACAACTGTATTGGTCATAACCATATGATCATACTGCTGGTAAACCCATTCCTTACTGGCGATATTGGGAGATTCCAGAATTGAAAGCAGGATTTGATTCAGGTCTTCCGGTAGGCTTAACCCTTCCAGACTATAATTCTGTAATTGATCAAGGTAGCCAGGACGCACCGCTTCACGCTGATAGACAGGAGCATCATCAGCCAGATTCCGGGCTGGCACTTCTGCTACAACCTCTCCCTTATTCTTGACTCTGATCATACCATCTGCAGTAACCTTACCAATAACAGCAGCCTCCAGTCCCCACCTGGCAAATATCTCCTGGACAAGTTCTTCCTTTCCTTTCTGCGGAACCACCAGCATCCTCTCCTGAGATTCAGAGAGCATGATCTCATAGGGCGTCATTCCTTCCTCTCTTTTGGGAATCAAATCTATATCCATTTCAATTCCACTTCCACCCCGGCTGGCCATTTCACAGGAAGAACTGGTCAAACCGGCAGCACCCATATCCTGGATACCAACAAGAGATCCTGTTTTAATTAACTCCAGAGAAGCCTCAAGCAGGAGTT
>JADQBU010000071.1 GCA_016278435.1 Halanaerobiales bacterium | reverse complement strand
TGTTGTTATAATCTACTGATATATTTCCTTCTTTTTTCAATTTCTTATCTATCTCTAATGCCTTTTTATAATACTCCAGAGCTTTCTCATATTGACCTACTGTATAATAACAATATCCAGCTTGATTTAACTCGAACGCTAAATCTTCCAACCTCGGTTCTTCACTCTCCTGCTCTGCCTCAGATGATTTTACATATATAGCTGCAGCATCCAGATAATTTTCTTCTTGCCTCAATTTTTCTGCCTCTGCCCAGTACTGCCCTGTTTTACTATCCATTACTGTACCTCCCTGTATAGCATTCAGGTCCATATCTACTCCATAACCGAATTCATACATTACTCCCAGGTCAAGCTAGGCCAGGTAATCACCATTCCCAGCCAGAACAGTCATACCCTGGATTACCTATTGAAAAAAACTAGACCCTATAATTCTTCCTTTGCCAGTTTTTAGACCACGTAAACTCATCAACTCAATCCTAATGACCCCTTGTCAGAGGAATCTCAATATTATTGTTTTTACCGGGTTCTATATACCCTGCATTCACTTCATATCCCTTTGCCATTACAGCCACTATATAACTGGAGTCTTTATCAAAAACTGCCGGAGTCTTAAAACTACCATCATTTGCAGTCTGCACTTTTATTAGGATATCTCTGGCGGATATTTCTTCCCGTTTAAATCTCTCCGGGGTTACCTCTTTCTTGAAGAAAATGACCGTGGCATTAACAATTTCATTTTTAGAATATACATCTATAACCCTACCCTGTACTCTGATTTTACTTTGTTTCTCTTTAAGTTCATTAGTCTCAGAAAAGGGTTCTTTTGAATATATTTCCTGCTCTCCTACCAGTACCTTTTCCTGCGAAATTAAATTCCAGCCGGCTCTTTCATTATTTAAAGTAAAGAGACTAACTTCATAATCTCCGGGAGGAAGTTCTTCCCCTCCATTTTCGAGGCCAACCTGAATGACATCTTCTCCCTTCCAGATAAAATTACTGTAGGATACTATATTTTCATCTATTTTCCAGACCTTGAAAATATCCTGCCCTCTCGTGAAACCTTCACAGCCAAAGATCCCGTAGATAACATTGGTATTCCCATAACCGGTCACCCTTTCTTCATCCATATTATACCAGCCTTTAAATAACAATCTTTCCTGTCCAGAACCATAAACAAGATAAGGTGTTTTATAATCTTTACCCTGTTTATAATAATCAATTATCTCCTTAACTAAATCTACCGGCCTGAGTCTACTGATTGTGGCAATATCATTGCCCACAACCTGAGTTGGAATACCAACTAATTTCCCAGTCTCATTAGCTGCCAACCCCCCAGAATTACCAGGTGAAACCTTTGCTTCAGTTTTTATCCAGGCCCCATTACCCAGTTTCTCGGTTTTTGTGAAACCAGAAATCCTGCCACTGGTAAAGGTAATTGTTTCACCTCCAAGTGGTGGGTAACCGAATATAAATATTTCTTCACCCAGTGAAAGTAGAGATGAATTCCCTAAATCTACATGAGGTAAATTTAAATCCTCATTATTTACCTTACTTCCATCGATATTATGAGTTATTTTCAAAAGTGCTACATCCAGAACCCCATCATAGGCAACTACTTCGGCGTAGTAAGCTTTTCTGGGAGCTGCTCTTTCATCTTCATTAATACATATTAACAACCTGTCAGGGCTGGGGAAAGTTAATAATGTTGGGTCCTCCAGCATTAATCCCGGAGCATGGGGTTTAGCTACATGGGCATTAGTTAATATTAAACCATCTTTAGAAATAATAGTACCTGAACCAACAGAAAAAATAGTCTCCTCACCAGAAAAACTATCTATCTTTACCCCTTCAATCTTAACAGCCGCTTTCCCAATTTCACTGATAGTCCTGGCATCAACCAGACCGGAAACCAGGCTCACTGCCAGTATTAATAATATTGATATATATAATAATTTTTTGTTCTTCATTATTGACTTCTCCTTTCTATACTATTTATTATCTTCAAGTATTTATCAGGAGCTTCAATATAATCTTTATTTTCTGTTGATAATGAAATTACCAATACTTTGTTTCCATGCCTGAAGATATATTCTTTATTCAATATCAGATATAAATTATCCGCTTCTTTCTTTAAATAACCCCCCTCAACATAGAAACCTTCCGGGCCGAACTTATCTGTTGCTTTATTGTTTATCACCATGTAAGTTTTATTTAATTTTTTCTTTGTTTCGACCCTGCTCTCCACAAACTTATTTAAGTGTCTAACATCTGTATCCTTCAAGATAATATTGAACTGTGAATATATAGAATAGGGATCAAAAGCAGAAACCAGGAAGTTATTATCCTCTTTTCTTACCATCCATGATTGGGGTAGTTTTAATCTGATATCCGCCGCCGTTATATTTTGCCAGCTATTTACAAGAAAATCCTTATAATTTATTCCCATTGTAAAGAATACAACGAATATCAATACGATAACAGCTATCTGAAATACACCATTATTTTTTCTGCTTTCCTCAAATTTACCACGGCTTTTTTTAATTAAATGATTTGCTAACAAGGTTACCCCGGCAGCAAAAAGTCCTGCAAATAGTAGATTCAAAAATAAATTTTGAGTAATATTCCCACTGAACAAATTTGATCTTGTAATCAGTGAAATTATATAAAAGAATATTCCATTTAAAATACTCACGACTATAAGCCCAGTAGATACAAATGCTACATTCCAGTTATCAAACTTCTCCTTTGTAATAATAAAACCAACTAATCCTCCCAGCCCACCATGACCTAGCACCTTTATTGTCATATATACAAATCCTGAAAACAAACTCACTATCTGTGTTTCCTGAATAAAATGTATATTCAGGGCAGTAGCCAATCCAATCCCCACAACAGTTCCATAAATAATTCCATCTACCTTCTCATCAAATTCAGGCAGGTTATAAACTGAAAATCTTATTAGAAAATAAACGGTGAATTCCTGCAGAACTCCCAGAATTAAAATACTACCAATTATTTTGTAAAATACATTAGAAATCCCAATCCATTCATTTACCATAAATAAATTATTTAATAATGGATTTAAAATTCCGTATGTAATTAAAGAGGATAATAAAAAGACTTTAAATATTAATATCCTGGGTTCCGGCTCCAGAAAGTCTTTCCTGTAATAAAATGACAACCAGATAATGGCCGGGATCAGGGCCAGTAAAACTCCTGAAAGAACAGAATTACCTCCGGTTAAAGTGAAAATATAATTTTCGAGAAAAAATAACAATAAAGCCATTAAAATTAAAATACCTGTAACAACAAAATCCATTTTAACTATTCTTTTTTTCATTACTATCATTCCTCCCTTTACTACCTTTACATAGATTTCTATTCTGCCCTATTTAATAAAATGGAATAAATTTAACTCCCATAATAAACAAACGGCGCCCAGTAATAGGGATTCCTGTACTGCTCTCCAAATTCACCATTTATAAACATCAACTTAACTTCCCGTATAGCTTCTGTATAACTTAAACCTTCTTCCTGAACTAGTTGATACAGGGCCACCATAAACCTTGCTGTCGATTCATCAGCCACACTCCAGAGTGATACAGATAAACTGTTGGCTCCAGCCAGCAGGAATGACTGGGTTAGACCAACTACCCCTTCCCCGGCATATATCTTACCCAGACCTGTTTCACAGGCCGAAAGATTGACAAAATCTGCTTTGATATCAAGATCAACAATCTCACCCATGCGCAGGTAGCCATCTTCAACCTTACCGCTGTCCTGAGAATTTTCAACAGCGGAATTTCCGGCTCGACCCTGGATTTTTTGGCCGCCAGTAGCCTGACCCCGGGATTCATCGCCGTCCTGATTCAACTGTGACAAAACTACCGCTGACAATTCCGGTACCTCAGGTACCACAATACCATGGGTAGCAAAATGTAATACTTTGTAATTGGCTAGATCACCCTGTTTAGACAACTGCTTTACCACTTCTTCTCTTACCTCTTCACCGATAGCAACTTCACCATTTCCCAGTATCTCACTAATTTCTATTACTTCAGTTAATGTGCCGGGCAAATTACTCCAATTACCATAGCCCAGTCTGCCATAAAATTCATTAACTGAACCTCTTTCTTCTAAAACCCTATCAACCTGTTGTTGTAAATATGCCAGCTGGTTTTCATTTGCGATTATCTCTTCTTCATAACTTTTACCATTATAAACTGCACCCCCAAATGCCAGTAATTCTTTTCTATCCTGGGGATATTCTCTTTCTTTAATCATTTTTGAAACCGTTTCTGACTGAATATAACTTATTTTATACTTTTCTACCAGGTAATTACCCTCTTCATCTATTAATGTTTCAAAGGGGATAAAATTTAATATACCATCGGGGACTATTATCAGTTCCTTTTTATCCTTAATTTCATCTTCAAACGGCTTAATTAAGAGTTTATATAATTCTCTTGCTATAAATTCTGTATTCTTACCCGTAGTAAGACGTTTTCTATAAAAATATATTATATTTTCAAACTCTTCATCTCTCTGTTTTTCTGGCAATAGGTTACCTTCTAATTTATCATTAAAATTTCTTATTTCTCTAATCCTGTCTCTTCTTTTTACCATTTCATTAATTTCTCTACCGTATTTTTTATAAATTCTTTCTTTAAATTCTTTTTTACTAGCCTCGATCCCCTTTTTATTATCTGAAGTAACAACCAGCTCTACCATCTTATCTCTTTGAGAATTAGCAGTATCACAACTCCAGTCAGTATTAGCATAAATTAATAACCCTTCATCACTACTAAGTTCCTGTTGTACTTCCTGCAAATATGGAATAGATAAATCTAATCTCTTACCTGCCAGTTTTTCTGCTAACACCTTGGCTTTACTTAGTTCCATAATATTGAAGGCTTTATCCGGCTGATTACTTCTAATATAGACAGAAATCAACTTCTGATATATTTCTATCTGACTCTGTAGATAGGTTCGTTTCAATTCATCTGTGGGGGCTTTTGCTCTTATTTCTTCTATCGTCTCTATAGATTTAAGTAAATTACGGGCAGCTTTACTGTATCTTTTCTGGTCGGTATAAACATATCCTATATTACTATAACATAATGCTATAATACTCTTTAATCCCAGTTTATTTACTATATCAAGGGCCTTATTATAATAGTCCAGAGCCACTCCATATTGACCTGACTTTCTATATGCTACTCCAGTATTAATATAATTTAAAGCAATATCCCTGAGTCGGTTGGAACCCTTTAATATTTTTTGAGATTTTCCATAATACTCAATAGCCTTTTCAAAATTTCCCTGGTTATCATATACTAACCCTATATTTGCATAATAATAATTTAAACCTACTTTAATTCCCAGACTCATATCTGCTGTTAATGCCTTCTCAAAATACTGCAGTGCTTTATCATACTGACCAAGATACGAGTAAATAATACCAATGTCATTATTACAATCACCTATTGCTCCCTTTTGTCCTGTTTTCTTTACCATCTCCAGAGCTTTAGTGAAGTAATCCAGCGCTTTTTCATAATCTCCCCATCTCATATATACATTGCCTAAAGAACTATAATAATTTGATATTTCTCCCTCTTTATTCAAACTTTTAGCTATTTGAAAAGCCTTCTGATAATACTCCAGTGCTTTGTTATATTGACCCCAGATAAGATATATACTTCCTATATTATCATAATTGGCAGCAAAATTACCATTTTTGCCCAGGTTCTTATTGATTTCCAGGGCTCTCTCATAGTATTCCAGTGCTTTCTCATATCTAGACCATTCAAAATATACATCTCCGATATAGCTATAATCAGTTGCAATTTTTCCTTTTAACCTCAATCTATTATCTATAACTAATGCATCTTCAAAGTACTCCAGGGCCTTTTCCGTTTGACCCCAGTACAAATATACTAAGCCAATACCATTGTAAATAGATGAGACTTCTCCTTCTCTATTTAATTCCTTGACTATCCTCAGTGCTTTTTCATAATACTTCAATGCTTTTTCACATTGACCCCCGGTTCAAATAAAC
>JADQBU010000398.1 GCA_016278435.1 Halanaerobiales bacterium | reverse complement strand
TGAGAGTGCTGTCAGAGCTGCAGACCCGATAGCAAATCCCTTGCCAATTGCTGCAGTAGTATTTCCAACTGAATCCAGCTTATCAGTAATCTTTCTAACTTCTGGACCGAGTTCTGCCATCTCTGCAATTCCACCGGCATTATCAGCAATAGGTCCATAAGCATCAACGGCCAGTGTTATACCTGTTGTTGCCAGCATACCAACAGCAGCCATAGCAATACCGTATAAACCACCCAGATTATAAGCAATAAAGATAGCCAGGGCAATCACTAAAACTGGGAACATTGTACTCATCATTCCTACAGATATCCCACTGATTATATTGGGACCAGTACCGGTCTGAGATTGTTCAGCAATATACTGGACAGGTTTATAATGATCAGATGTATAATATTCAGTTATTCTACCTATTAAGATACCGGCTATGAGTCCAGCGATAATAGCCCAGAATACCCCTAAATCTCCTATCAATGAGTCCACCAGGAAATAAGCCCCAATGATAGTAATAGCTGCACTGACGAGGGTGCCTCTTTCCAGAGCTTTAGCCGGGTTGCCATCACCTTTAACATTGGTAAAACGAGTTCCTATAATAGCAGCCACTATTCCCAGAGCGGCAATTAACAGTGGTAAAAGAACATGGTCAGTACTAAGAATTGTACCCAGAGTCATAGCTGCAACGATTGAACCTACATAAGACTCAAATAAATCGGCTCCCATACCGGCAACATCACCGACATTATCGCCGACATTATCAGCGATAACAGCTGGATTACGGGGATCATCCTCCGGAATTCCAGCCTCAACTTTACCGACCAGGTCAGCCCCGACATCAGCAGCCTTGGTATAAATTCCCCCACCTACACGGGCAAAGAGAGCAATCGAACTGGCTCCAAAGGCAAAGCCCCGGATATAATCAATATTTTTGGTAAATATTATGTAAAATATACCCAGTCCAAGTGTCCCCAGTCCAACTACCGACATTCCCATAACTGCTCCCCCGGAAAAAGCAATTTCCAGTGCTTTATTAAGACTAGTTCGAGCAGCACTGGTTGTACGGGAGTTAGCATTTGTAGCTATTTGCATACCGATAAAACCGGCCAGTCCTGAAAAGACAGCCCCTGATATAAAGCATATTGCGGTCTGCCAGCCAAGACCGGGAGAAAAGAACATTATAATTGCAACTGCGATAACAAAAATTACCAGTATACGGTATTCCCGGCCCAGAAAAGCCATTGCTCCTTCATTAATCGCTTTTGAAATTTCAATCATCCTGGAATTACCCTGGTCGGCCTTATTTACCTTCTTTGCTAAAAACAGAGCAAAGATCAGGGCAACTATACCGATTACTGGTGTTAAAAACACCATAAATATTCCCCCTTAACCATATAATTTTTTTGTTTATTATAAAATTGCCAGAATCAGGGAATTAATCATAAATAAAATTGCCAGTACAGTTGTAACCTTACTTAATTTCTCATCTAAACCCTTACTCTTACCAAAAAAAGTCGTAGCTCCACCATCAATAGCCCCTGATAACCCGGCACTTCTACCGGATTGTAATAATACACCGACAACAACCCCAATTGCCAGGATAAAATGGATAATTTTTAAAATTAACATATAATTCACCCCCATTTATATATTAAAATATAATTTTAATAGACAACCGCAAATTTATTCTAACATAAATGTTTAAAAAATACAATGCAGAATCTCATTAAAACTCTCAAACTAAAAAATCTCCACTCTCCTCAATTACACTATTTACAACATAAAATAAAGTAAGGTCAGTAGATTTAAAAGAACCGGCATAAGAATATTATACCGGCTTTTATATATTTACTTCAATTCTTTAATTCCTTATTTTAATTTAGATAAATGGTACTTTTTAACCCAGATTATAGAAAGCATCCATCCCGGGATAAATAGCCATTTCATCCAGGGCCTCTTCAATCCTGAGCAACTGGTTATATTTGGCTACCCTCTCAGAGCGGGCCGGTGCACCTGTCTTGATCTGGCCGGTATTCATAGCTACTACCAGATCAGCAATTGTATCATCCGCAGTTTCTCCTGAACGGTGGGAAACAACTGCTGTAAATCCAGCCTTCCTGGCCATTTCTATAGTTTCCAGTGTCTCAGTCAGGGTTCCAATCTGATTTACCTTGATCAAGATTGAATTACTGGCTCCTTCTTCTATTCCCCGGGCCAATCTCTCGGTATTTGTAACATAAAAATCATCACCGACCAGCTGGATCATATCCCCCAGCCTATCGTTCATAGCAGCCCAGCCTTCCCAGTCATCTTCATCAAGACCGTCTTCGATGGAAATAATGGGATATTTATCGACCAGATCCATATAAAACTCAATCATTTCCTCTGCCTTTCTTTCTACCCCTTCACCTGCCAGTACATATTTTTCACCATTGTATAACTCTGTTGCAGCAACATCCAGGGCCAGCATGATATCACTACCGGGCCGGTATCCAGCTCTTTTAATAGCAGCCATGATGACTTCAATGGCCTCTTCATTGGAATCCAGGTCAGGAGCAAATCCACCTTCATCTCCAACCCCGGTGTTCAGACCTTCTTCCTGTAAAACGTCCTTAAGATGATGATATACTTCAGAGCCCATTCTCAAGGCTCCAGCAAAATTAACAGCACCAGTGGGCATAATCATAAATTCCTGGATATCTACATTATTATCGGCATGTTCACCACCATTAAGAATATTCATCATCGGTACAGGCAGCACACGGGCATTGACTCCCCCCAGATAATTGAAGAGAAAATAATCAGTTGCTGCAGCTGCAGCTTTGGCTACTGCCAGGGAAATTCCCAGAATTGCGTTAGCACCCAGGTTTGTCTTGTTATCAGTTCCATCAAGCTCCAGCATCCTGTAATCTATGGCAGCCTGATCCCGGGCATCAAATCCAATCAATTCAGGTCCCAGTACAGTATTCACATTATTAACAGCATTTAAAACTCCCTTGCCGAGATATCTTTCCTTATCATTATCCCTTAATTCCACTGCTTCATAGGCACCGGTTGAGGCACCGGAAGGTACTGCTGCCCGGTCCAGGGTTCCATCTGCGAGAACAACATCAACTTCAACAGTTGGGTTGCCCCGTGAATCGAGTATCTCTCTTGCAAATATGTCAGAAATCGTTGTATCTATCAAATTTTAACCCCCTTTAATCCCTATTGAAAAATTTTATTATATTTAATCTATCCAGATCAATTTAACTTATTTCTCTATTAACAGAGATTTACCTGTCATCTCCTGCGGTACTTCAAGCTCCAGTATACTAAGCATGGTCGGTGCTACATCTGCCAGTTTACCTGAAGTTACACCAACCCCTTCCGGGCCTCCAATATAAATAAGTGGGACCGGATTCAGTGTATGAGCGGTATGTGGCTCCCCGTTTTCATCTTCCATCTTTTCACCATTACCGTGGTCGGCAGTTAATAATATCTGCCCACCCTTTTCCAGCACAGCCGGTACAATCTTACCCAGACAGTTATCTACAGCTTCAATAGCCTTGACTGCTGCTGAAAAGAAACCTGTATGGCCAACCATATCAGCATTGGCAAAATTTAGGATAATCACATCATATTTATCTGACTTTATTCGCTCCAGCAGGGCATCTGTTACTTCATAGGCACTCATCTCCGGTTTTAGATCATAGGTAGCTACCCTGGGAGAAGGTATAAGTTTGCGATCTTCTCCGGGATAGCACTTTTCTTCTCCCCCGTTGAAAAAGAATGTTACATGAGCATATTTTTCTGTTTCTGCAATCCTGAGCTGTTTAAGATTATGGTCACTGATTATCTTACCCAGTAAATTTGTTCTTTCCTGAGGTGGAAAGGCCACCGGAAGTCCAAAATCCTCATCATACTGGGTCATACAGACAAAATATAAATTATCGGGATGAGAGGCCGGTAATTTAAATTCGTTAAATCCCTTAAGACCCATTGCTCTGGTTATCTGACGGGCACGATCAGCTCGGAAGTTAAAGAAGATAACAGCATCATTATCATTAATAGTAGCTACCGGCTGCCCCTCTTTCTTGACCACTGTCGGCAGGATAAATTCATCATTATTATCTGCCTGGTAAGACTGGTCAACAGCCTCCAGAGCTGAGTCTGCTTCTTCACCAACCCCCATGACCATTGCTTGATAGGCTTTTTCAGTCCTATCCCAGCGGTTATCTCTGTCCATGGAGTAATATCTACCACTGACTGTGGCAATTTTGCCTGTACCCAGTTCTTTCATCTTTTCTTCCAGCTCTTTTATGTATTTTTTCCCACTCCTGGGTGGGGTATCCCGGCCGTCGGTGATGGCCTGAACGTAAACGCTCTCAATTCCCATCTTTTTACTCATTTCCAGCAAACCAAAAAGATGGTTGATGTGACTGTGAACTCCCCCATCAGAGACCAGTCCCAGCAGGTGTAAGCTGCTGTTATTCTTTTTGACATGTTTTACTGCCTTTTGTAGTACTTCATTAGTCACCAGTTCATTATTTTCAACTGCCTGATTTATTCTGGTATAGTCCTGGTACACAATTCTACCTGCACCCAGATTAAGATGTCCTACCTCAGAGTTACCCATCTGGCCTTCTGGCAGACCAACCGCTTCCCCGGAACCCTTTAAAGTACTATGGGGATATTTTGCAAATAGTGAGTTCAGTGCTGGGGTATTAGCAGCTTTTATCGCATTACCCTTAATCTTATCTGTTAGTCCAAAACCATCCATTATTATTAAAGCCAGAGGTTTAGGTCTTGCCATTATACTCCATCTCCTTCACAAATCCTGAAAACAATTTAACTATCTGTTAACTTATTTTTATCCTTGATAAATACTGGCAGTTTTTATTATTAATTCAGCAAAAGAATCAGCTTCCAGGCTGGCTCCACCAACCAGGGCCCCATCAATATCACTTTCAACCATGAATTCTTCAACATTATGGGGTTTCACACTACCACCATATTGGATTCTGACTTTCTGGGCATCCCCGGGGAAATTTTTCTCTATAATCTCCCTGATACCCTTAATTACTTCATTTGCCTGTCCGGCAGTAGCAGACTCTCCAGTCCCGATCGCCCAGATAGGTTCATAAGCAACAACAACCTCAACAACCTGCTCCGGCTTCAACCCGGCCAGAGCTGCTTTTATCTGGGAACTTACTTTTGCTTCAGTTTTGCCGTCCTTTCGCTCCTTCAGGGTTTCACCCACACAGATAATTGGTTTTAAACCATAATCGAAAACAGCTTTCACCTTACGGTTAACACTCTGGTCGGTCTCACCAAAATACTGTCTCCGCTCAGAATGGCCGATTATAACATAATCCACTCCCAGTTCTTTTAACATGGGGCCAGATATTTCTCCTGTATATGCCCCCTTCTCTTCCCAGTGCATATTCTGAGCACCGAGTTTTATTCCCTTATTTTTAATAATCTCTCTAACACTTACCAGATCAATTGCCGGGGGACAGACTCCAATTTCAACCCCTTCCACATCAGATAAACGTTCAATTATATCAGTGACAAGTGATTCAGCTTCACTGACAGTCTTATTCATCTTCCAGTTACCGGCGATAAACGGCTTACGCATATTTATCCTCCTCACAAAATGCTTTAAAAATCTAAATTTATCCTCCTGGGTATTGAAAATTTACCAGATTTCAATCAGATGTTAACCCTCATTCCAGATCATCTATAGCTTCAACTCCGGGAAGAGGTTTGCCTTCGAGGAACATCAGAGAAGCTCCTCCACCGGTAGAGATATGATACATCTTATCTTCCAGACCGGCCTTCTTGATAGCGGCAGCAGAATCTCCACCGCCGATTACTGTTTTGGCCCCAGACTCAGCCAGAGCCTGAGCAATGGCATTGGTCCCCCGGGCAAATTCATCAAACTCAAAGACACCTATCGGTCCATTCCAGATAATAGTTTTTGCTTCCTTGATAATTTTCGTGTATTTTTCCAGGGTTTCCGGTCCGCCGGAGTCCATAGATTCCCAGCCTTCCGGAATATCATCTACCTTAACTATCCTGTGCTCGGCATCTGCCGTAAACCT
>JADQBU010000395.1 GCA_016278435.1 Halanaerobiales bacterium | reverse complement strand
ATTTGGAAGTATAAATAATATGGATATTCCCTTTGATATTTCATTATTTAAAAAATCTATAACCGGCTCAGAAAGGATATCAGCATTAGATGCTTTTAACCTCTGGGATATGCTTCGGGCCAGATATATCAGTATAGAAACCTATCAATTATATATAAACTTCGTACATGACCGGGATTTTGTACTCTTATTAAAAAATCATTTAAAGTCTTTTCTTAGCAATGTTTTTTAACCTGGCTTTTACCGAAGCTGCCATATTCTTAATATTATCACTCATAGCAAGACCTCCAGGTATTTATTAAGCAAATTATAAATATTAGTGATATTAGCATATCTTAACAGTTTATTAATGTTTTTATCCCGTCTTTTAACATATTCATTTAATGATTTTTTAACTACATCCATATCTATTTCATTTCTATATCTCAAACAATCACAAATTGTTTTTTCTATGTCATAAATCTTGATTTTATGACTAAGATTAAACGTGGGTTGTATCACTGGGATGATAATAATGTTAGTGCTAACGAAGAGTTGATTTCTGATCCTTCTTTTTGCAAAAATACCCTGACCAGTTCCCGGATATGTGGATCATCATCTACAATCATAATTGCACTCATTATCTAACCACCTCTTAATATTTCTATTATTCATATATTATAACACTTGTTTAAACTGAATTTAAACAGCTCAACCAATTTCAGCATACTATATAGACGATATCCTGCTTCTCTTCTTATACCTCTCCAGTAAACCAATTTTGTAGCCAGGAAGTAGTGTCTTAACTATCATTCCTGTTAACTTTGCTACTTCATTTATCATATAAAGTATTTACTGTATCTCCCATAAAATATAATAAACCCTTACTTTGGGTAAGGGATAAAGGTTTATTGATTAGATTGAATATTCATTTCTAAATAAGAAGCGACCGAAATCCGGTCACTTCTTACTGATATTATTATAACCTATTTTATTCTTTCATTCCGGTATAAATAAGAATGGCATCTCTCAGGAACTCTGCTGTTCCCGGCTGTTCCTTATCATAATTTGATCTGAATCTGTCATCATCTACATACATTTGAGCAAGTCCAGCATGTGCTTCTTTACTGTATCTATCCCAATAAAAACTTAACCATTGACGATGCAGGTCTACCGTTTTCTGGGCTAGTTTTCCTGCAGGGTCACCATTCTTAAATGCTGCCCGAAGTGTTTCCTTATAATCTTTTTCAAGTTTAGTAACTTCCTCATACTCTTCCTGTGTCATATTCTTTATCTTCTTATTTGATCTTTCTACATCCTCATCTCCGTACTTTTCCCGGATTTCCTCACCATATTTTCTTTCATTATCTTCAACTAATCTCTTTTTAAATCCCTCAAATTTTTCCTGATCACACATAATAATACCCCTTTCTTTTGACGTAATTGTCCTGTCAAGATTCACAATTAATAATTCTAATTGCTCTTTCTTCTCAAGAAGTTTCTCACGATGTTTCTTTAGTGCTTTTACTTCATCAAATGAAGGTGAGTTAATAATCTTTCTGATACTATCCAGACCAATATCAAGTTCTCTGTAAAATAGTATCTGCTGTAATCTATCAACTTCTTCTGGGCCATAGATTCGATATCCTGATGAGTTGATCCTCGCCGGCTTAAGGATATCAATTTCATCATAATATCTTACTGTCCGTGCAGTGACACCTGCTAATTGAGCTAATTCCTGAACTGTATATTCCATACTGTTCTCACCTCCTGTAAGATAACTATATACCTTTACGTTACGTCAAGGTCAAGGGGTATTTTAAATTTTTTTCTCAAACTTATAATGTCAGTATTTCAAGTATTTTAAAAGCAAATCCAGGAATCAATCCCAAATATCTCAAAGTCGGTCAGCGCATATGCATACCAGTGGCCAGTACTACCTAATATCCTGATTGTCAGGAAACAATCATATCTCATCTCTATAGTTGTCATTACATAATTATTTTTATTACAGTTAAATTTTCCAGGTCAACATTACTGAAAGAACCTTCCAGGCACTTTTTTGAAAAGTCATGTAGTTGATTTTCTTCTGTCTTAATATTTTCTACACCAATAATTTCAGATATATTACCAATAGATTGAACAGTTTTATTAAAGGCTTCATAACCATAACTGTCCCCTTCTAATAATAAACCTAAAATTATTGTATCTGTATGTCCTCTAATTAAATCCGAAGAAATATTTCCAGTCAAATACCTCACCTCAAATACAATATAACATTAATTACTTTATCTGTCATGGTAATATACTTAAATTATTACTTTTTATTAAAAATATTTACCCATAAAAAAAGGATAGCCTGAGCTATCCCGTGTAAGGTGAATTCTTAAATATATTTAATGATATATGTTTAACAATCCTGAAAATTATTGTGCCAATAAAAGTAGTGATTATTTAATTTTAGAAATAATCTTGGCATATATTATTTTCATATGTGTTTCGGTAGAAAATTGATTAACCATATTGACCGGTATCCATTTGACAGCACTATTCTCATCTGATTTAATAGTTATTATTACTTCTTTATCATTTTTTTCCTGCTCATTAAAAGGAATATAATTTTTTATCGAATCAATTAAAATCATAACATCAACACCTTACAGTTAGTAATATTCAATTATGGTTTCATTTTTAATAAGTCCACTCACTTAATTTAGTATTATAACCAGCATAGTACAACATACGAAGTAAAGACTAGACTATATCAAACTGTTTAGATAAAATATGAGAAGTATCTACTAAAGGGATTCTCCCCAGAACATGTTCTGAAAAGCCGGGTAAATAAATTTTTCCAAACCAAAGAGTAAAAAACTGGGTAACAAATGCAACAAGAATAATTAACATCAATATGAATCCCCAGATTTTTTATGAAGCTATTTATATTTATACATCAAATCATAATCTATTTCAATATCTTCAATTCTCCTGGTAAACCAGATTTTTGCATCATCCAGAGCTTTATTATAAAATGTATTACCGAGATTATCTTTAAAAAAATCCAGAACCTTACCAGCGGCTATTATTCCGATCTCTTCACCTCGTTCTTCTTGAAAGAAGAACTGAATCTCCTCAATTAATTTATTCCGTTCCTCCCTTGAAAATTTCATCATTTTTAATAACCTCCATTATTTTGTCTGAGCTAATTAATTTGTCTATTAATATTAAGGTAAAATTGTTACATAATGATTTTAATTTTTTAGCTTTAAATATTGTTTCAAATCCAAGTTTAATATCCCATCTAATTCTTTCCAATTATTAGAACTAGTTTCAGCAAATAAAAAAGCAAAAACTCCATATTTCGCATAATCTATTTTTCTCATCTCTAAAGGATTTTCAAAGTATGATTTAAATTTGTCATAATCTATTTCTTTTATATCTTTTAATTTTATATCTTTGGGTAAATCCGCAACAACAATACTATATATTTTGTCTTTTTTATTTTCAAGTATCTCTTCCCACTGTGGTTCTTTCTGTTTAAAAAAATATTCATATACATTAATTCCATATGCATAATTAGCTATATCAGTTGTGCACCAACCCGCAAATCTCATTGGATTTACTTCGATAGGAATAATATTTTCATCTTTATTAACTCTAAACTCTATATGCATTGGAAATCCTTTTAAATTAACTAAATCACCCATTTCAAATAAAAAATTTAAAAACAGATCATGATACTTTTCTATTATTTGCTTTGAAGTTATATAAATTCGATCACTTACATCTTCAGATGAAGAAAAAATGTGTTTTAAAATATTTAAAATTACTGGTTTACCTTTTTTATCATAATAAATATCAATAGCAAACTCTTCTCCTTCAATATTTTCTTCTATAATAAATTTATTAGTGTTTATTACCTCAATAGGATAATTACTTGACATCTTATTCTTTTCTGCTTTCAATTTTTTTACTACATTTTTCCACTCTAAAGCATTATTCACTTTATAAACTCCTATACTAAAAAATCCAATTGCTGGTTTAATAATAAAAGGAGTTTTAATCTCTTTTATATCTATTTCTTCTAGTTCATCAAACCTTACTTCTCTATAAAAAAAATTAGGGTAAATATTTCTTAACAATCTTCTAAATTTAAGCTTATCCTTAAAGAGATTGATTTTTTTAGGTAAATCAGTAAAAGACAAATTATTAACGATCCAATTAATTGGATTTTCTGAATTAGTATAAATTAACACTTCTTGTTCTTTCTTAACTTTATTTATAAATTCATTACTATTTAAAAAAATAATATTTTTATCCAAATTAAATTCTTCTATAAGCTCAGTTTTTAAAATAGGCAGATTCATTTCTAAAATTGTTTTCTCTAAAAATTTAGAAACATAAGGTTTATCTAATATTAACAATAACATCATCCTTTCTTCCTGTTTATTTCATCAGTAACTCCTGCAAACATCGTAACAGAAGGTGTTTCCCAAAGGTTACTCTTCATATACTTTATAATTATGCATATCTGGCTTAATGGCATTTTTTTATATTTTACCTGTTATCTTATACCAGGTAATTAGCACAATACCTCTAATTAGTCTAACTCCTCTTGATAAAGAATAATTTTCCCCTGTTACTTTTCCTGGTTGTTGGGAAGCTAATTCAACAAAAAAATTGCCTACCGTATCTAAAGGAACACCAAAGGCGTTTAAAATATAGGGTAAACTTTTTAGACTTTCCTCCGCTTCCTGACTTGTTTTTACATTTTTATAGAAATCTGTTCTTACCATACCAGGGACAACAGAATTTATGGAAATAGGCAAATCAGCATTTTCGTCTGCTAAACTTTTTGTCATTGTAGTTATTGCCGCTTTAGTTGCAGTATAAGGAACCATGTAGGGAGCATGATCCCCATTTCCTCCCCGGCCACTCATATTTATCAGAATCCCCTTACCCTGTTTTTTGTAATAAGGGATAATTATTTTACAGGCCTGTAAGGTCGCTGTTAAATTAATGTCTATAATTTTATTAATTTCTTCAATGGGTATATCTTCAAGAAGTCTATAACCGCTGGAAATACCTGCATTATTTATCCAGACATCTATCATCCCCCATGTATCTATTGAATGATTAAACAATCTTTTTATATCTTCAACTCTGGATACATCAACTGGAATCCCCGTTACATCATATCCCAGATCACTAAATAATTTAACTGCTTCTTCAACTTTTGCTTCACTACGAGAACAAATTACCAGTTTGGCACCTTCCTTGCCACAGGCATCAGCAATAGCTTTTCCAATACCCCTGGTTGAACCTGTTATAACAATAACTTTCCCGTTTAATTTTTTCACTTTTTGATTACCTCCCTTCACAAAAGAGTGGTACAAAATTAAAATATTGGACCAATATATTCTTTTGTAAAAGCACATACACAACAACCTAATATCAAGCCTGGGAAAATAGCCTCATCGACATTTAATAATCTTGCATTATTTCCATTTATCTCTATAATATCTGCATGTTCCAGAATAATATTCATAGCTTCCTGGGGAGTTAATGTCTTATCTAGGATCATCATCAGTGATATAGCGCAGAGACTATTTTGGTGGGAAAACTTATACTAATTTTATTTTTAGTATCAACTTCATTTCAACTCCTTAAAACCCATTACAACTCATTAAAATGTTTCATATCACAACCAAAATTTATAAACAAACTTCTAAATTGCTCCTCTAAAACTTCCAGTTCTTCTTTTGCAGCCATTGTATGTTTTGCCATTGAATACTCAGCTATTTGTGTATTCATAGTCATCATAAAAATAGGTGCTAAAATCACAGTAGGTAAAAAATAAAAATTCAATTTTGCTGGCGTGATTTTTACTCCTGTTTTCTTTAAGGCATTAAAACATTCTATTGTAGCTAATACCATCTTTTTTAGTGTTTTATAAGAATTACTTAATTTATAATTGTTACAATCAAAGCGATAAAGTGCTTTTGCAATCGGCAGAATAACAGCTACATGAGTTTTTTGTCACATATCCATATTATTTATTTATACTGGGAGAAAATCCTGCCTTTTTAAACATCTTAACTAGATTTATT
>JADQBU010000163.1 GCA_016278435.1 Halanaerobiales bacterium | reverse complement strand
AAAAAATATTATGCTTGACTTTTAGAAAATTTATTTATGCAAAGCTAGTGATAATTAATGACAAATGTTATAAAAATGGGGGTATATCTATTGGTAGCAGGACCATTTAAGCAGGAAGAAATTGATAAACTTGTAACAGAGGCTGTGGAGACAGGAGAATTGTATGGTATTTTCCATAAGGTATATATATTATGTGAAAGTAAGATTGACGGCTTTCCGGAGGACATGGATAAGGATAAAATATCCTTGGTGAAAAAACAGATACGTAGTCAGATTTTTGCAAGCTTAAATGAGATGACTGAATCCAGTCAAGAAAAACCACCCAGGGAAGTGCTTGAGATACTTTTCCGGTTTAGTGGTGAAATTATAGACAATATTATTATACATTTAGAAAACGTGGGAATAGATATTAATATGTTCAATAAGAAGAAGAGTAAGGAATGGAGAAATGTTTTTCTGACCGAACAGAATAAAATAGATATTGTCGAAAAAATAACAGGTTATGCTGATCGTTCTAAAAATGAAGATACAGATAACAATAGAACAAACATTGAGGATTATGACTTCAGGAAAAGCAGTTATAAGACCTTTTTATTCAACAGGGTATGTGGCCATATATTAAATATATTTAAGAAGAAAAATATAAATGAGGAATTTCTTGAGAATGTCAATAAGGACGGAGAAGAATATAGCCTGCTTGAGAGTGGAAATACTCCCGTTAATAATGAAAATCAGGGTGATTTTGATCCTGCAATGAAAATGCTTAAAGATTTTAGAAATAGTCGGATTAGCGAGGGTATAGGTTTAGTTCTCGAGATTTTCAAACAAGGAAAACTTGTTAAAAATAATTGCAAAGAGATATTAACTCTTTTTCTGGTGAATAAAACTTATCAGGAAATAAAAGAAATTCTGGGTCTGGATATTAAAATTGCCAGTATCAGAATGAGGAAGAGAAGGTGTCTGCAGATGTTAAAAAAAGCGATGGAAGCAAGGGGATATTATGGAATTTAAAAATATTGAAGATTATATTTCGGCAAGGGCTTTAGGGGATCTTAAAGAAGATGAGGTTATAGAAGAGTATGAAGAAAAGATAAAAACGCAGAAAGATTATCAACAGCTATATCAGGAGTATAAAGAGCTGGTAGAGATAATTAAGTTTTCCGGGCATATCGATAGGGCTGTAGATATGGTCATGGAAAGGGCAGAGCGGTCAGAAGAAGTGTATCTAAGGATAAAGAATAACCGGCTGGAGCAACTTTTTTACCGTGTCAGGGAAGTTGCCTTAGCGGCGGCAGAGCTAGTCAGTGACCGTTCTGAACTTGTAAATAAAATGGCTGCAGCTGATATAAGTTATATAAAAACCGGTACCGGGTTTACAGAAATACGTGAAACTGATAAATTCTGGATTGAGATGGATAAACGAGTTAAAGAAATTTTGATTAAGATCGAAAAAGATAATAAACCTTACACCGGTGAGTTCTCTTTGCTGTTAAAAAGAGGTGAGGAAGAAAGGAAGATTAATTTCAAGATGGAAGATGGTGAAAAAAGGGTGCAACTTGGCGGAACCCCGATTCAGGGGGAAGAAATGAAACTGAGATTCTGTATAGATTAGATTGGATTAAATAACTTTAATTAGTTTTAAAAATTTCATATATTTAATTAAAGCAGGGGTCTACTGTTATAAGATGGTAGGCCCTTGCTTTTTTATTTTTGTAAAATAGATATGGAATTAGTGACATTTCTCAATTAACTACATATATGTCTTGAGGAAAAGGTGATAATTAAAAATCAAGGGGGAGATAGTTATGATAGAGAGTTTTAAGTATGGACTGCCTGGCCTGACCGAAAAAGTTCTGCTGGGAACACTGCTGGGCTTTGCTGTAGGGCTGGCTCTGAAGAAATCACTGAGATTAATGCTGGTACTGATAGGTATACTGGTCATTATAATGCTGGTTCTGGCCAGATATAATTTCATATTTATCAACTGGTCTGGAATTGAGAATGCATACAACAATTTTATCTATCAATTTTACAGGGCAGATCCGGTTGATCTGCTGGCAAGCTGGTTGCAGGGCTCACTGGCAGTAGCCGGAAGTGCCGGGATGGGTCTTTTTCTGGGATTAAAGAAGGGATAGAATCTTTTGTGATTATAATCGGAAGGAGGTAATTTCATGAATGAGATTCTGCCGGCATTGATCGGGATATTAGTTGTATACTGGGTGCTTATGGATAAACCTGAAGACAGAAAAAACGAAGAAAAGGATGTTATAGTTTATGAACAGGGGGATATAGAAGTTGAGATATAAAAATAAAATCAAAGTACCACAGGATATATCCTCAATTCAGAAAGCTGTATATCAGGCACTGAACGGAACTGAGATTATCGTTTCCCCGGGTAAATACAGGGAGAATATAGATTTCAGGGGAAAGAAAGTAAGGCTCAGGTCTACTGATCCATCTGATAAATATTGTCGGCAAAATACAATTATTGCAGGAAAGGGAGAGGGGTCAGTAATTAAATTTACCAGTGGTGAAGATCGGGATTCTGCCCTGGAAGGCTTTACCATAACCGGTGGTAGTGGTACAGAATATAAAAAATTAATTGATGTGGATAAAAAAACTCCTTTTAGAGGGAAAATAGGTGGAGGTATTTCAGTAAGGGGTTCATCCCCGACCATAAGAAAAAACATTATTAGAGATAATACCGCCTATTATGGTGGGGGTGTCGTTCTTATATGTTCAAATGCATTGTTTAAAGACAATGAATTGATAAACAACAGGGCTTATTCAGGTGGGGGTATCAATATTAGAGGGGTAATATCTGAAAGTGATATTGTTTTACAGGTGATAAATAACAGCGTCAGCAGCAATGAAGCCGAAAGTGGTGGGGGATTAAGTATTGAATTCTGTGAGTCGCAAAAAGAAATGGTGTTTAATAAAATGGAAACTCTGAAACCAGGTATTCTTATTGAGGATAATACTATTTGCCGGAATAAAGCCTCAGAGTCAGGGGGCGGGATTAATATAGCAGGAATATTAAATGTTTTATTCGGTAGAAATAAAATATATCGCAATACTCTGGCAGGGAAAGAAGTACTTGGGGCCGGATTACATATCTGGGAAGCTCATTATGTGACTCTTGCAGAAAATAATATATATAAAAATAACTTAATCAGTGATAGTTATTTTGCTGGGGATCAAACTCCCGGAGCCGGTTTATGTCTGCGGGATTCCGATACCGTCATGGAGGAAAATAGAATATATGAGAATTATTTTAAACAGATTAAAAATATCAGAAAGGATAAACAAATAAAAGTTGAAGACAATATAAGTCTGTACTTTGATGCGGTTATCAGAAATGTTAAAGGGAAAATTATTGATTCAAATTATTATTAAGATTTAAGGGGTGAAGTATTATGATCTGTATAACCGGAGATACCCACGGGATTATGTCAAAACCCAGATTGAGTGAAGTAAACAAAAACTTATCTCGAGCAGACTATCTTATCATTGCAGGAGATTTTGGATTTATATGGAGTAATAAGAAGGATGATAAAGAAAAACGGGCTTTAGACTGGCTTACATCACTGAATCCAGAAATTTTATTTATTGATGGTAATCATGAAAATTTTGATAGGTTACAGCAGCTGCCTTCTTTAGATAAATTTGAAGCAGATGTAGGGAAAGTTGCAGAAGGTCTATACCATCTACGCCGGGGACGGGTTTATAAGATAGAAGACAGGAGTTTCTTTACCTTTGGTGGTGGGCTGTCGATTGATAAAGAAATAAGAGTTGAAGGCAAGAGCTGGTGGCCGCAGGAGATTCCTGATAGGCAGGAATATGAAGCAGCTCTGGAAAATCTCCGTAGATTTAATTACAGGATCGACTATGTTGTGACTCATGCTGCTCCGGGCAGTATTAAACAGATACTGCTGCCGGGGAAAGGCAGGAGAGACCAGACAGAAGAATATCTGGAGAATATTGAAGCTATGATTGAATATAAAAGATGGTTTTTTGGTCACTACCACCTGGATAAAAGAATGGGTAAATTCCGTGCTTTTTATCAAGATTATGAAATAATGTGAACCTCACCACCTAAATCAAAAACAAGATTTTCATCAAAGATACTAGCTTCGCGTCGGATGAAGCTTCTCAATACTTCACACATACTAAGTAAGGTATGTGCTAATAGTTGAGTTTGAACGAAGTTTAGTATTTATATTTAATTAGCCATTAACATCAGCATTTTATAAAAACATTAATTTTCTATAAAACAGATTTATTTTTGGTAACGAAAATGAAAATCCCACATGTATATAATAAATCCGGAAAGCGGGGAGATAAAAATGACAACTGAGATCGCTATTATGAACAGGAGAGGAATTGCTCTGGCGGCCGATAGTGTCAGTTCACTGGTTTCTGATGAGATTAAACGAGAGGATGAAGTGAAAAAGACCTATGCCGATATGAAGAAGATGTTCAATATATCCCGGGATTATCCGGTTGGAATTATGACTTATGGGAATGCCAATCTGATGGGTATCCCCTGGGAAGTTATTATTGAAGACTTCAGCAAGGAGATATTGAGGAACTCTTACCGCTATGATTCACTGGCTGAGTATGGAGATAAACTGATGGACTTTTTAAGTGAAAATTACCAGTTAGAGGATTGTGATTTCAGGGAGTTTCTGTTAAAAAAATATTTTCGGAGGTTACTGGTCAATATTGCCCGTGAGATTTACCGGACCTATAAGGAAACTGAAGATAATACTGATAAGAAACAAATATTTAGTGAGGTTGTGGAAGAATATCTGGAAGAGATTAATGACCTGGATGACATTTTTGAACCGGCAGAAACCGGGATGGAGAAGATTGAACGTTTTGTGGAAGAGGATTTGCCGGCTTTAATCGAAGATGTTATCGGTAAAAATTTTGTTACAGATGAAGCGGGAGAAAACCTCAAAGAAATTGCTGCCAAGGTAATATTGAAAGATAAGATGGTTGATCCCGGTTGTATTGTAGTAGCCGGTTTTGGTGATTCTGATCTTTTCCCGGTGGCTGTCGAGTATAGTATAGACCTGCTGGTGGACAGCCGTCTGAAATTCAAAAAGTTAGAAGAACATAAGATCAGTTTTAAAAATACAGCAACTGTACTCCCCTTTGCCGATGGTAAGATGGTTCATACATTTATGAAGGGGATTGATGAAGAGCAACTACACCACACCATGTATTTAATGAATATGGGATTGTTCAAATATTTACCGGAAAAGCTGGAAGAAAACTGTAATTTGCCGGAGGAAGCTTTACAGGCGGTCGAGGAAGATTCCCATAGTTTGCTGGAAGAGTTTCATAAATTAATTAATGCCTTTACCAGAAAGAAATATATTGAACCAGTACTGGATAATGTAAAACACCTTTCCAAAAAGGATATGGCCGAGATGGCCAGGTCTCTGGTTTATTTAAGTGCCTTTAAAAAGAGGGTTTCCATGGAAGAAGAGACGGTAGGAGGCGAGATCAGGGTTGCTGTGATCAGTAGAGGACAGGGATTTAAATGGATATAAAATTTTTGTGACGTTTTTTAGATATGTACATCAATATAATAAATAAATTAAAATTCAAGGAGGAGATATTAATGTTTGAAGATGTAATGCCCAGACAGGAAGGACAGGAAATTGAGAATCCTCATTATGATAAGGTGCCGGTTGTTTTACTGGTTGATACTTCCGGATCGATGCATGGTAAACCGATTGAACAGGTAAACAGGGGGTTAAAAGAGTTGAAACAGCAGGTACAGGCTGATGAAGAAGCCAGTAAAAGTGCTGAAATCTGTGTTATTGAGGTAAGTGGCAGGAAACCAGATGTCAGAAAAAATAATTTTGTCAGTGTTGATAAGTTTGATGATAGTCCCTTAACGGCCGGGGGAGGAACACCATTGAGACAGGGGATAGAGATGGCACTGGATAAACTGGCTGCCAGGAAGAAACATTTACAGAAAGAAGGAACAAATTATTACCGCCCCTGGCTAATATTGATAACCGATGGAGCCCCTACAGATCTTGGCAACAAAAAAGGCCAGCTCAGGGATTTGCTG
>JADQBU010000024.1 GCA_016278435.1 Halanaerobiales bacterium | reverse complement strand
ATCATGGACTGGAAGGGGATAAAATTACTATTTCCGCAAATGCTATATATAAAATAGTCAGGGAATATACCCGGGAAGCTGGGGTAAGGAACCTGGAGCGGGAACTATCTTCTATTGCCCGAAAGGTAAGTAAGGAGATTGTTGAGGGTCGGGAACGGAGAGCCAGAATTACTGTAAATAGTCTGGAGAAATATCTGGGAGTTCCCCGCTTTAAATATGAGGTATCCAGGAAGGAAAACAGGGTTGGTGTAGCTACCGGTATGGCTTATAATGAAGCAGGTGGAGATATTCTTGATATTGAAGTAGCTGTTGTCCCCGGGAAGGGCAAGGTGATCTTGACAGGATCCCTGGGTGATGTTATGAAGGAATCAGCCCAGGCAGCTCTCAGCTATATTAGATCAAAACATGAGGAATTACACCTGCCAGATAACTTTTATGAAAAGTTCGATATTCACATCCATGTACCACAGGGAGCTGTTCCCAAAGATGGACCTTCAGCCGGGATTACAATTGCTCTTGCTATTGCTTCAGCCCTCACTGGCCGTAAAGTCAGGGGAGACTATGCCATGACCGGAGAGATATCACTCCGGGGCAGGGTGCTTAAGGTTGGAGGCATTAAAACAAAGATACTGGCAGCCAGACGGGCCGGGTTAAAAAATATTTTAATGCCTTCAGAAAATAAAAAGGATATCAAGGAAGTTCCAAATAACATTAAGCAAAATCTAAATATCAAATTTGTAAATCATATGGATGAGGTTCTTGAATTACTGCTAATGGAGGAAGATAAAAGTGAAAGTTAATAAAATAGAATTTATCACCAGTGCTTTTAGTCAAAAAGATTTCCCCAATAATAACCTACCGGAGTTTGCCTTTTCCGGGAGGTCCAATGTGGGCAAATCTTCCTTGATTAATACTCTTTTAAACCGTAAAAACGTGGCCCATACCAGTTCCACTCCGGGCCGGACGCAGAGCATTAATTTCTTTAATATTGATGACAAGTTATTCTTTGTTGATTTACCTGGTTATGGATTTGCCCGGGTGCCCGAAAATGTAAAAAAGAGCTGGGGGGATTTAATCAATGGATATCTTTATAACCGCCCCAACCTGGCCGGTATTATTCAGATAGTTGATGCCAGGCATAAACCAACCACAGATGACCGGATCATGGTTAATTGGTTAAAGGCCACTAATTTGCCGTCATTAATTGTAGCTACAAAAGTCGATAAGATTTCGCGAGGGCAGAGGAATAAACAGGAAAAACTAATTAGAGATACTCTGCTGATAGATAGTTCCAATCTAGAATTTGCTTATTTTTCCGCCCAGACCGGTGAAGGAAAGGACAGAGTTTCCGGATTTATTTTAGAACATGTTTGACCGAGGGGGAGCTTAAGTGGAAGAAAGGGCTTATACAGAATCATTTGCCGAGATTTATGATGAAATAATGGACGCTGTACCATATAATCTCTGGTATAAGTATATCAAGGAACTATTATCATATTACCAGTTTAGTCCTGAAAATTTTCTTGACCTGGCCTGTGGAACAGGTAATATGACTCTCAGATTTGCCGATGAAGCCCGGAGGATTGTAGGTATAGATAGGTCAGGTCCAATGTTAAAAAGGGCCCGGGAAAAATCCGCAAAGCAGAATAAAGATATAGAATTTATTCAGGCTGATTTAACAGATTTTAAGCTGGATAGTTCTTTTAATTTTGCTTACTCTCTGTTTGATAGTCTTAATTATATTCTTAATCTAGAAGATTTAACCAGGGTTTTTGCCAATGTTTACAGGGTACTGGAGGATAACGGAATATTTATATTTGATATGAATACAGTCCGTAGATTGATGAGCATTAACCCCGGAACTACTTTATTTTCTGGAAAAAATTATACCTGTTTCTGGGACGATATAATTGATAAAGAAAAGCATAGATGGAAGGTAAAGTTAAAAATATATATTGATGATGAATACTATGAAGAGATTCATGAAGAAACAGGTTATCCGGTTGAAGATATTGACAGGGCTCTACATCAGGTTGGATTCCAGCAGACAGAAATTTACAAGGCCTATACCTTTGACAGAGGGAAAGATAGTGATAACCGACTTTATTTTATCTGTTTTAAAGATAGAAATCATAAGAATGATTCATTTTTTCTAAAGGCAAAAAATAAACTCAAATGGAAATTATTGAGATGTTTTTCCTGACAGGCCAGTAAGTATCAGGTAAATCAAAGAGATTTTGAATATGGCCGGGGGGTTTGCGGTTGTTGCTGATAAAGATTGTCTAGGAAGTACCAAGCAGGATAAAACAGATACCAGTAAAAATAAGAAGCAGATTTTTTATATTGACCTGTTCCCTTATACCTACCAATCCCAGAAAGGTAACAATAATTAATATAATCGGACCTATAATACCGAGAATAGCATTAATACGGATAGCAGCCCTTACATCATTAAAAAAATACATTAATATGGCAGCACTAAATTCAATCAGGCTGGACAAAATCCTTATCATGATCATTGTAGCCAGTACCTTGCTTATATTCCCCATCAGATTTCACTCCTTTAGCTTGTTACTTATAATCCTGGTATTATATCTATGCTTACTTTATCAATAATATATATTAAAATTTCTGACGGGGAAGTTTCAGTTGTTATTCAGTATATTAATTAAAGCTTATTTGCTGATCTGCTGATAGAGCTCAAGATATTCCTGGGCTGAATGGTGCCAGCTAAAATCAAGATTCATAGCCTTTTTGACGAGTTTATCCCAGATTTCCGGCTGTTGATAATAAGAGATAGCCCTGTTTACTGTATCTAATAATTGATGAGCATCAAAGGAGTTAAAGGTAAAACCATAACCTTCATCTGTTTTTTCATTATAGTTCTGTACAGTATCTACCAGTCCTCCGGTTTCATTGACCACCGGAATAGTGCCGTAGCGCATACTGATTAACTGTCCCAGACCACAGGGTTCAAAACGGGAGGGCATCAGGAATATATCAAGTCCAGCATACATTTTACGGGCTATTTTATCATCATATTTAATATTTGCTGATACTTTATCTGGATAACGTCCGGCCAGTTCCCGGAAAAAATTTTCATAGCCCGGTTGACCTGTTCCCAACATAATAAACTGAATATCTTCCTGTAGAAGTTTATCCAGAATCCTGGTCAGTAAGTCTAAACCTTTTTGTTCAACTAAGCGGGAGATAAACCCGATGGCCGGTATATCTTTTTTTACCGGTAGGCCGAGTTCTTTCTGCAAAGCAGTTTTATTGCTAGTTTTTGCTTCCAATTTTTCTGGAATGAAGTTCTCATAAATTTTCTGATCGGTTTCTGGGTCGAACTGCTGATAGCTGATGCCATTTATAATTCCTCTGAGGTTATCATCATTCATCTGTAGGGCGTAATCCAGCCCTTCTCCGTAGTATGGTGCTTTAATCTCCTCTGCATAAGTTTTACTAACTGTTGTAATATAATCCGAATACATTATTCCCATTTTCATATAATTTATTAGACCGTTATGTCTAATATTCCCAGAATACCAGTGTTCATGGCTTACTCCCAGAACGTCATCAAGAATCTCCGGGCTAAACTGTCCCTGGTACTGTAGATTATGGATTGTATAAATGGTTTTTATATCCTGATAAAAATCGTATTTTTTATAATTATCATTTAATAAAAGGGGAAGTGGGGCGCTCTGCCAGTCATTACAGTGAATTATGTCTGGTTTGAAATCGATTTTTGGCAGCATTTCCAGTATTGCCCTGATAAAGAAAATAAACTGTACATGTTTATCATTGTTTTCATAAAGGCTGTCTCTGTAAAAGAAGTTTTTATTATCTATAAAGTAGGTTTCAACACCATTATTATTTAACTTATTTACCCCGGCATATTCATTGCGCCACACTACTCTGGTCCGGAAATTGGTAACAGGCTCTAACCGGTCTCTATAGATCTGTGGGATCTGGCTGTATTCGGGTAAAACTACCCTGATATCATGCCCCAATTTTTTTATTTCCTGGGGGAGTGAACCGGCAACATCTGCCAGACCCCCGGTTTTCACAAAAGGCTCTACTTCTGATGCTACAAACAGGATTTTTAATTTTCTGGTCATCGATATATTTCTCCTCTCAAGTAGTATAATTATAGTTTAATAAATTAAATGGGTAAATGTCAAATTATGAAATTAGATAACTCACCGGTATTATGTTATAATATAAATAAAGGGTAAATTTAGCTATTTTCGAACCCGAAATTTAAGAGAGGTTAAAACTATGCCTGAATATTTGCCTACCGATTATGATATTTATTTATTCCACAAAGGATGCCATTATCAAAGTTATGATTTTCTGGGAGCACACCCCTGTCAGGATGCCGGGAAAGCCGGGATACGTTTTACAGTCTGGGCACCCAATGCAGAAAAAGTAAGTGTTATTGGGGATTTCAACAACTGGCAGGACAGCTTACATACTATGTCGAGAATAAAGGATTCTGGACTCTGGACATTATTTATTCCCGGTGTGGATACTGGTTCGCTATATAAATATAAAATTAATGGATATAAGGGACAGATAAGATATAAAGCTGATCCCTACGCTATCTCCTCAGAAGAAAGCCCTGGTACTGCTTCCAGGGTTTATTCAGGTGACTATGAATGGTCTGATCAGATGTGGGAGGATAGGAAAAAGAACTTGAATCTACACCAGGAGCCGATGATGATTACGAAATTCACCCCGGTTCCTGGAAGAGGGACAAAAATGGGCAGTCCTTAAATTACCGTAAACTGGCAGATAAACTGGTAGATTATGTACTGGAGATGGGTTATACCCATATTGAATTGCTACCTGTAACTGAACATCCTTACGGTGGTTCCTGGGGTTATCAAACAACCGGTTATTATTCTGTTACCAGCCGTTACGGAACACCTGATGATTTCAAATATTTTGTTGATACAATGCATCAGGCCGGAATCGGTGTTTTGATGGACTGGGTGCCAGGACATTTTTGTAAAGATGACCACGGTTTGAGATTATTTGATGGAACCCCTCTTTTTGAGAGTGAAGACGCCAGAAGGGCAGAAAACCACCAGTGGGGGACATTGAATTTTGATTTTGCCCAGCCTGAGGTCTGGAGTTTTTTGATCTCCAATGCTCTCTTCTGGCTTGATGAATATCACATTGATGGGATTAGAGCTGACGCTGTTTCCAATATGCTCTATCTTAATTATGAAAAAAAGGATGGAGAATGGTCTTCTAACAAGTATGGTGGAAATGAAAATATCGAGGCCATCGATTTCTTGCAAAAGCTAAATGAAGTTGTTTTTGCCCGATACCCCGGCACCATCATGGTAGCTGAGGAATCCAGCACCTGGCCCGGAGTTACTATGCCTGCCTATAGTGGAGGACTGGGTTTTAACTTCAAATGGAATATGGGCTGGATGAATGATACTCTGGAATTCATGGAAAAAAATCCTTTTTATCGCAAATGGGATCATAATCTCCTGACTTTTTCCATGATGTATTTTTACTCGGAAAATTTCATTTTGCCTCTTTCTCATGATGAGGTGGTCCACGGTAAAAAATCACTGCTGAATAAAATGCCGGGGGATTACTGGCAGAAATTTGCTAACTTACGTTTATTATATGGTTATATGACTGCCCATCCCGGCAAGAAGTTGTTATTTATGGGAGGAGAACTGGGGCAGTTTATTGAATGGAATTATCACAGGGAACTGGACTGGTTTTTACTTGAATATGAAAAACATAATCAAATTCATCATTATGTAAAGTGTTTAAACAGGCTGTATTTGAATGAACCTTCCCTCTGGGAATTAGATTATAAAAGCAGCGGTTTTGAGTGGATTGAACCCGATGATAATGAACAAAGTGTACTTAGTTTTATCAGATATGGAGCCAATAGACATGATTTTCTGGTGGCAATATGTAATTTTACTCCTGTTCCCCGGGAGAATTACAGCATCGGAGTACCAGGGGCAGGTGACTACCGGGAAATATTCAATAGTAACTGGAAGGAATTCGGGGGAACAAGGCCCAGAGAACACATGGTTTACAGTACG
>JADQBU010000190.1 GCA_016278435.1 Halanaerobiales bacterium | reverse complement strand
ATAAATTTTATATTTATCCTTAACTCTATCTCCATTATTATCAATAATACTCTCTGCCACTTTGTTCTCAAAATCACATTTACCCCCGGTCTCCCCCCCGCCCAAAGGCTCATTAATACTGTCTCTTCTTTCCCAGCTGGCCATTACCTCCGGTTCAATAGCTTTATTCTTAAGTTCATGAGTCTTAAGGGAAAAACTGCCGTCTTTTGCCCTGTAATAAATTACAAGATTACCATACTCTACTTCTCCCCTGGCTATTGCCAGCTTAATCATGTAATCGCGAACCATATTAATTTCCGTGTATATATTTCTTTTTGCTAATACTTCTTTAAATTCTCCGGCCTTATCCCTCAGCTCTGCTTCATATTTAAAGACCATCTAAAATCCTCCCACCGGTTTACCTGCAGCATTAAATATTTATATTAAATCTTCTTCTATTTTCTTATATAATATTATACAACAAGTTGGCAAGAATATAAACACTATTTTGGAGATTTTATTATTTTTTTCACAAATAGTTTAATAATTTTTTCTTTTATGCCCAGAAAAACTAACATCTGGCAGTCAATCAGTAGATTTCGCTTTTATTTATGTCAAAGTTAGAGTATAATAACATATGGAAAGAAAATGAATATTTTATCTGGAGGTCTTTAAATGAAAATATCACTCTACAAAGTAGTTAAAGCATTATCCGAAGCAATGGACTTGATAAGTAATACAGTCACAGGGCACCATAAAAAGGTTGCCTACATATCCCTAAAACTGGCCCAGAAATTAAATTTATCCCGTGAGGAAAAGAAAAAAATAGTGCTGGCCGCATTAATGCATGATATAGGTGTCTTTCATCTTAATCAGCGTTTTTCCGATCTCACTTTTGATAAAAGAGATAACTTTCACGCTGAGGTCGGTTATCTGATGTTAAATGATAAATTTCCGGTTAAAGAAATACCGGAAATTATAAGATACCATCATCAGGAATGGAGACTGGATAATGATCATGTTCTGAGTTCCATCATATATCTGGCTGACAGAATCACAGTCCTTACCAATACAGATAGAGAAATACTGACATCAGTCCCCAGGATAAAAAGGGTGATAAAAAATTATATCAGAAGAAGATTCTGGCCAGAGGCTGTAGATGCTTTTTTACAACTGGCTGAAAAAGAATATTTCTGGCTTGATTTGACTTCAGTGGACTATATTAATAATTTCATTGAATCCTACTCTTACTTATATGAAGATAAAATAAATATAAGCGAAATATATGAGATTAGTAAAATTTATGGACACCTGATAGATTTTCGGAGTCCCTTTACAGCAACTCATACTGAAGGAGTAGCAAGTATTGCCCAGGCCCTGGCCAGCAGTCAAGGTTTTTCAGACACAGAACTTGAGCATATTAAAATTGCAGGTTATTTACATGATCTTGGTAAACTGGCCGTTCCAGTAAATATCCTGGAAAAACCGGGAAAGTTAAATAAAAGGGAATGGGGAATCATGAGAACCCATACTTATTATACATACCAGGTTCTTTCTCAAATCGAAGAGTTTAAAGAAATAAATGAGTGGGCTTCCTACCATCATGAAAAACTTACTGGTGAAGGTTATCCCTTTCACCTGAAAGGCGAAGACCTATCACTGGGTTCCAGAATTATGTCTGTTGCCGATATTTTTACAGCTATTACAGAAAATAGGCCTTACCGAAAAGGAATGGAAAAGGAAAAGGCTAAAAAAATCCTCTCACGCTTAGCAGATGATTATATTATTGATGAAAAAATTACCTCGTATCTTCTTGATAATCTTGATTATTACATGGCCTTGAGAGAAACAATACAGCAGGAAGCCGCCTCTAATTTTAATCAGTTTAAAATAAAAGTTGAAAAGGCAAAATGTTTAGCAGACTCATAAAATCACTGTCATAAGGGATTACCATGATTATTCCCCCAGACATAACCAAAGGGGATTGTAATCAAAACCGTCACAATAACCAGGGGCAGGTTCTCCGGTCTGATTAAACTGGAAAAGGTTTTAACAAAAGTCAACAGTCCCAGAGTAAATACCATACCTGTCAGGATAATTCGCAGTTTAATCTCACTTATTATTTTAACTACATTAACAGATATCGGTATGGAACATAAAGCCCCCCCTATCAGGGCTAAACCCAGATACCAGTCGATAAATCCCTGGTTTAAAAATAAGTAGGAAACAACTCCAACCAGGCAGGTCAGGCCCTCTGCCAGGGAAGTAATAGCAACTGCACTCTTCCCATTTAACCCAGATAAGAGCTGCCCGCCGGTTACAACAGGGCCATATCCCCCACCACTTAAACCTTTATTAAAGGAAGCGACTATACCCAGCATAGATATCTTTTTCCATGAAAATTGGTGTTCTTTATTAAATGATATCATATTTGTAGATCCGATTATCAGAAGTAGAAATGCTATGTATCCTTTTACTACTACCCGGGGTATTGACAGCGAAATAAATACAGCGGAGATTGTTCCAATGATACTGCATAAAGCCAGAGTTAAAGCAACTTTTGATTCTTTTGAATCTCTGGTAAATTTAACATTGCCCTTTTTATGATGCAGACCGGCGGCCAGAATCCCGGTAATAAACTCTGAAAAAAGAATTAGAGGCACAATCTCCAGGGGCTCATAACCTGCAAGTAAGAGAACCGGAGTTAAAATCGTTCCATATCCCATCCCCAGAGAAGAATCCACTGTTTCACAAAAGAAAGCAACTAAAGCCACCAGCAAATAGTTCTCCATTTACCACACTCCTCAAATACCATTTTACACTCTTTTAACACCCCTCTATGAGTGTATTTTATGCCTCTGTAGTTAATAAGTCAAGTTAAACCCCCTATTAATATATGCCTTTATTACAAAAATCGTTAATATATAATGTATATAATTAGGCAACATTTTTCAGCCCGGGCTGCTTGATTAACTAACAAATATCTGTTATACTTGACCTGTTATCTACTACTGGAGTTTTTTGGGGGGTAATCACTATATAATGAAACTTTTTACTGTAATTTATTATAAATTTATCAATTTTCTCAATCTCAGGTGTCAAAAGTGTGTACACAGAATTACATTTTTGCTGGGTGCTCTTACCGGTGGTTTAACAATTTACTTTATGAATAGTGGAAGTTATACATATGGAGTGGCTGTCCTGTTAGCAGGTGGAGGAATCTCCGAATTATTTTATGATTATTTCAAGCTTAATCCCAGAGTGGTTCTGGTAAGTAAAAGTAAAGAAGAAGTCAATGAGGAATTTAAACAAAAAATCAGGGAGCAGATCAAAGAAGCACTGGACAATAAAGAAAATAATTAGTTATATAAGCAAGAGACCGGGGAAACTAAAATGCCCGGTCTCTTTTTGTCTGGCTTCACAAAAATTTTTTATTGAAAATTTTTTATAGATTTAAATATATCCACAGGTCACTTCGATAGCTCTATTCTTCTTCCATAAAGGGATACCTGTAATCCTGAGGTGGAGTTAAATTTTCCTTTACTGACTGTGGTGATACCCACCTCATCAGGTTCCACAGGCTACCTGCCTTATCGTTTGTTCCGGATTTTCGGCTACCTCCAAAAGGCTGCTGTCCCACAACTGCACCGGTTGGTTTATCATTAATATAAAAGTTTCCAGCAGCATGGGTAAGAATCTCTCTTGCCTTTTGAACTGCTTGCTTGTCACGGGCAAAAATGGCTCCGGTTAATCCATAGGGGGAAGTCTCATCACAGAGTTTCAGGGTTTCTTCATATTCAGTTTCTGGATAGACATAAACAGTCAATACCGGACCGAAAATTTCTTCTTCCATAGTTTTGAAATGGGGATCGGTTGTGACTATTACAGTAGGCTTAATAAAATAACCCTTACTCTTATCACAATCTCCTCCACAGATTATCTCGGCCTCATCAGCATTCCGGGCATATTCAATATATCCCGAGATATTGTCAAAGGCTTTCTCATCAATTACAGCATTGATAAAGTTGGTAAAATCCTCAACTCTGCCCATTTTCAGGCCTTCAACCTGGTCAATTAATTTTCCCTTTACTTCCGGCCACATTCCTTCTGGAATATAGGTTCTGGAAGCAGCTGAACATTTCTGCCCCTGGTATTCAAAGGCTCCTCTGACCAGGGCGGTGACCAGTTCCTCGATATGTGCTGTCTGATGGGTAAAAATAAAGTCTTTACCCCCTGTTTCCCCTACAATCCGGGGATAACTCCTGTATTTATCGATATTTACTCCGATAGTTTTATACATACTGTTCAGTACTGAAACTGATCCTGTGAAATGAATACCGGCCAGGTCAGGGCTTTCCAGAACCAGCGGCCCCAGAGTGGAGCCCGAACCGGGAATAAAATTAATAACTCCTTCCGGTAAACCGGCCTCAATCAACAACTGCATAATCTGATAGTTAGAGTAAACCGCAGATGAGGCTGGTTTCCAGAGTACAGTGTTGCCCATCAGGGCCGGGGCTGTCGGTAGATTACCCCCAATCGATGTAAAATTAAAAGGTGAAACAGCAAAGACAAAACCTTCCAGTGGTCTGTATTCGGTTTGATTTATAATTCCGGGGCTGGAAGCCGGCTGTTCTTGATAGATTCTGGTCATAAAATAGGTGTTAAAGCGGAAAAAGTCAATTAGCTCACAGGCTGAGTCTATTTCAGACTGAAAAACATTCTTACTCTGACAGAGCATAGTCGCTGCATTTAGAGTAGCCCGGCAGGGGCCTGATAATAATTCTGCTGCCCGCTGGAAAATAGCAGCTCTTCTTTCCCAGGGAGTCTTTTCCCAGTCCTTTTTAGCCGCCCGGGCAGCCTCAATAGCCATATCAACTTCCTTCTTACCTGCCTGATGATAGTAACCAAGCCGATGTCTATGATTATGGGGTACCCTGATCTCTGCCAGATTCCCCGTCTTTACTTCTTTACCCCCGATGATTAAGGGTATTTCAATCTCTTCATTTAACATTTTCTGCAGACGCTCTTTAATCTCTTTTTTTTCAACACTTCCCCGTCTATATTCCAAAATCGGTTCATTCTTAGGCCGTGGAAATCTGATAATATTATTTCTACCCATTTAACGTATCCTCCTTTATTATAAATCTGGTTCCTGTTAAACCCTTTAATCCATCTTTAATACAATCCAGAGAAGTAATTAATGCTTCCTTCCCGGAATTCTGTTCAACAAATTTCACGGCAGCCCTCACTTTGGGCTCCATACTTCCTGTACCAAAATGTCCTTCCTGGCAGTAACTTCTGGCTTCTTCTGTAGTAACCCTGGTCAGCTGTTTTTCATTTACTGTACCAAAATTAAGGCTTACCTGTTCCACATCAGTAAGAATAACCAGTAAATCTGCTTCCAGTAATTCAGCGAGCTTTTCACTGGCAAAATCCTTGTCAATAACAGCCGGGATACCCCTTAGTTTATCTCCTTCTTTCACAACAGGTATACCGCCACCACCACAGGCAATCACGATATTACCTGCCTGGACCAGGTTTTTAACTATCCTCTTTTCAGCAATATCAACAGGTTCCGGACTGGGGACTACCCTTCGGTATCCCCGGCCTGAGTCCTCAAACATATCATAACCCTTCTCAACAATCAATCTATCGGCTTCTTTTTTTGTATAAAATTTACCAATAGGTTTAGTAGGTTCCTTGAGACTGGGGTCATTCTGATCTACAATAACCTGTGTGATTACTGTAGCAACATCTTTATTTATATTCCTGGATCTTAATTCTTCTCCGATTGCATTCTGCAGGTGGTAACCGATATAACCCTGGCTCATGGCACCAGATTCGGGGAAGGGCATCTCAGGAGTATTACCACCATTACTGGCTGAAAATTCGAAGGCCAGGTTGATCATACCCACCTGCGGACCATTCCCATGGGCCAGTATAATTTCATTTCCATCCTCCAGTAAATCAACAATTGATTTAACTGCTTTTTTTATAGATGCCCTCTGTTCATCCGGGGTATATCCCAGGGCATTGCCACCCAGAGCAATTACCATTCTAGCCATTTCTAAAACCCCTTTTGTTAGTATTATAATTTATTTTATTTGCTTTATATTATTGA
>JADQBU010000127.1 GCA_016278435.1 Halanaerobiales bacterium | reverse complement strand
TACTATAACAGGGTTTTGACTATATATTTTAAAAGATTTTTTGACATTACGAATAAATATAAGGGGGGAAAACAATGAAAGAAATTCTGGAATCATTAAAAAACAAATTGTCAACCCATAATTTTAAATTAACTTCTCAGAGAGAGGATATATTGAAAATTCTCATTAAAAACAAGAATCGACATTTCAGTGCTGAAAGTCTTTTTGCAGAAGTTAAAAAGATAAATCCAGATGTTGGTCTGGCTACAATATATAGAAATTTAGAATTGTTTTGCAAACTTGGTATAACCCACCAATTAGATTTTGATAGTTCTCATAAGTATTATGAACTTGACCTGGAAGGGACACATCACCACCATTTGATCTGTGTTAACTGTAACCGGATTATTGAATTTAATGATGATGCTCTGGAAGAATTTGAGAAAGAGTTGGAAAAAAGTTATGATTTTAAAATTGCCGACCATAAGATTAAATTTTTTGGTCTGTGCAGTGAATGTAAGGGGTTGAAGGATTAAAAAATGGAAGAAATAAAAAAATGTCTTAAAGACCTGGCTGTATTTTCCCGTTTAAACAATGAAGAGATACAGATATTATGTGAAAAAACCTATGAAAAGACATATAATGGGGGAGAAATAATATTTTTTGAAAATGATGAGGTGGAAAAACTTTACTTTTTAACCGGTGGTAGGGTTAAATTAACAATGCTTTCACCGGAGGGCAAGGAGAAGGTTATGACTATACTACAGGAAGGTGATATCTTCGGTGAGATCTCAATCTTCGACCATGACCCCCATCCATTGACAGCAGAAGTGGTAGAAAAGGCTCATTTAATGATAATTAATCTTAATGATCTGGAAGCAGTAATTATGAGCCATCCAGGATTGGCTATTAAAATTATTGAAGCTCTGGCCCGGAAAACACGATTGTTAACCAGTCAGGTCAGGGAACTTGTTTTTAAGGATGCTACAGGCAGACTGGCCAGTCTTTTAAACCGTCTTTCGCTCGAGTTTGGAGTTGAGACAGATGCGGGAATAAAGATTGAGCTGGTTTTAACCCATCAGGAACTGGCAAATTTAGTCGGTGTTTCCAGGGTTACTGTAACCAAATTAATCAATAAATTTATAGATTATGGAATTATCAAGACAGACCGGAGAAAGATAGTTATACTTGACAGGGATAAACTGCAGGGAATCCTGGTCGGTGAAGGGTAAGAAATAGGTCAATTGTAAAGGAGAATGATAATATGATTGATTCCAGGACCAGAATTCTGGGTCTGATCGGACATCCACTGGGTCACTCACTTTCACCCCATTTACATAATTATTATTTAAATAAAATAGAACTTAATTATGTATATCTTGCTTTTGACATTAAACCAGGAGAGTTGAAAGTTGCATTGAAGGGGTTGAAAGCCTTAAATTTCCGGGGAGCAAATATTACAATCCCTTATAAAGAGGATATAATAGACTACCTGGATGAAATAGATGACATGGCAGCTAAAATAGGTGCTGTAAATACTGTTGTAAACGAAAAGGGAAAACTCTATGGTTATAATACAGATGCCCCTGGTTTTATACAGATGCTGGAAGATGAAGGGGGCTTTGAGATTAAAGGTAAACGTGTATTAATTATTGGCGCAGGTGGGGCCAGTAGGGCAGTGGGGTTTGCCCTCTGTCAGTCAGGGATAGAGGAGATAACACTTCTCAACCGAACAAAAGAGAAGGCAAAATTGCTTGTTCAAATCTGGAAGAAGTACTATCCAGAGGTTAAATTTGAATATATGGAACTAAAATCATGTGACCTGACAGAGATAGTTC
Organism: Halanaerobiales bacterium; assembly: GCA_016278435.1. Taxonomy (GTDB): domain Bacteria; phylum Bacillota; class Halanaerobiia; order Halanaerobiales; family JADQBU01; genus JADQBU01. Next base: position 4,378 of record JADQBU010000127.1, on the reverse strand, counting down.
CCGGCATTAATTTGATTGTTGACACAACTCCGGTAGGGATGTCCCCGAAAATTGATGTAGAGCCGGTCATTCCTGCTGAATACTTACACTCAGAACATTTTGTGGTTGACCTGGTTTATAATCCCCTGGAAACGACCTTGATCAAAGCTGCTCGGAGTAAGGGAGCAAGGACATTAAATGGGCTGGGTATGTTACTGTATCAAGGAATAGAAGCATTTAAATTGTGGACTGGTTATAAGCCAGAGGCCGGGGAAATAGGCAGAAATATATTAATTGGAGAGATGGATAATGAACCTGATTGCAACACTGGAGAACTTAAGAAATAAATACCGGGAAAATGATTATCGGCTCTCCCGGTCAGATACAGAGAAGGCCCGGGAAAAAATCACACAACTACTGGAAGAGGAAGATAAGTGGGAGCTGGGAATTGACTTTATTATAGATTTTCCCAGTGAAATAGGTATTTCTGCCTATGTTAATTATTATAAAACAGCTCCTCAGGAAAAAAGACTGAGATTAAACCGACTACTGGTTAATAATCAGAGGTTCAGGGATAATGAAAATTTTATAAGTATTAAAAGAGGCGGAATACTGATAAATAAATTATTAATGGCCGGAGCTAATGAAGAGGAACTGATTTTTCTGCTGCAGAAGCTTAATAAATTAATTCTGGAACAGACCGGAACTGAGGTTAACCAGATACATCAGCAGGAATTATTAGAAATTTTTGCAAGTAGGCAGCAAATATCTAAACTTGAAGAGAGATTAATGGCAGCGGAACAGAAAAACAGGGAATTGGAAAAAATTATAGAGGAAAGTCAGGAGAAAAACAAAGAATTGAAAATTTTAATAAACGGCTTGAAAAAGGACATAATAAGCCTCAAAAAAGTTAAAAGAAAATTAAATAAGACATTATATACACTATAAACTATAATGACCCGGCTCCGGCCGGGATTTTTTTAATTAATAAGAGAAATAAATGTAATAAGATAAAAATAATGGCAGGAAATCTCCTCCCTTTATCGAATTATAAAGATTAATAGCAAAAATTGCTATAATATGACATGTTGCATTATCAAATTGGAAAGGAGCTGTGGCTTATGAGAGGATTTACTTTAATTGAAATTATAATGGTAATTGCTGTCCTGGCGATATGTGCCAGTATGTTCTTACCATTCAGGGGATTGGTTATTGGTTTTAAGACAAGGACAATAGTTAAAGATATGGTAAGTACTTTAAGATGGGCCAGATCAAAAGCAATTATACTTAATAAGACTCTGATTTTCCGCATTTACCGTGATGATGACTTATTCAGAGAAGATAATGATGACAACATTGATTATTTAATCTATTATAAAAATCAGGATAATTCCTTAAATGTTGTAAAAATCGGCTCTTATCCAGGGAGTTTTAAATTATATAAAAATATTCATCCCAGAATAATTGAAGAAAATTTCTATGAAAGAATTAGATTTACCGGGCAGGGTACAGCATTGTCAGGGACTATCGGCTTGAAAAATGAAAGTGGTGACCTGTATCAGATAATTGTCAGTCAGCTGGGGAGGGTCAGGCTTGAATCAGAATAAACAGGGAGGTTTTACCCTGTTCGAGGTTTTGATTGCCATTATCCTTTTTTCCCTGGTAGTTGCCGGTTATTATCAGTTGATGTTGATGTCAGTAATGGTTAATAGACGTATAGACAGAAAAATATTAATTATAAATTTTACTTCAGCAATTATGGAGATTATTAAGACCCAGAATATAACAAATGTTGACAGAGAAAAGATTATTGAAGAATTATTAAGTAATGAATATAAAAATATCAAAAATATTATTGAGAAGACCAGTATTAATATTAAGAAGGTGCAGGATGGTCTTTTCCAGGTGGATGTAGAGGTATACTGGGAAAAACAAACGTATAAACTATCAACTTTTGTTTATCAAAAAAAGGAGGTAAATGAGAGTGAAACATGAGGGATTTACTCTGATCGAAACAATGCTAGCCATTTTAATCCTGTCAATTCTGGTAATTAGTTTCTACAGTATAATCAACTTTACTGGCCAGGTATCATCTAAAGAGATTGAATATTTGACAGACAGACAGAAGGGTCAGCTTGCTTTAAATTTGATTATTTCCTACCTTAGAGAAGCGGAGGAAATTACAGTCAATGAGTCAGGTATTGAATTCAAGGGTTATTATCTGGATGAAGGGGAGAAATGGATTTCTTTTCAACTTTATGATTCCAACAGTGTGCAGACTCTTGGTATTAAATCAGGAGATAAAATTGATGGTGAGATTGATTATTCATATATTATGCCGCTGGTAAGTGGAGTTACTAAACTGAAATTTGTTAATATTAATGGAGATAAAACACTACTGAAAGTGATTCTGGGGATTGGTAAAAGAAATTTTACCGGTTTTGTAGCAACAGGGGAGGTCAGTTGAGATGGGGGAGGAAGGTCTGGTAATGCTGATTGTGATGTTTTTAATAATTATTATGGGAATGATGATTATGGCCCTGGCCGGAAGTTCTCTTATGAATTACAGACTTGTTAATAATTTGTATGATAATAAAAAGGCACTCTATGCAGCTGAAGCCGGTATTGCTATGGCCAGGTATTATCTTGAAAGTAGTAATGGTGATTTTAAAGACACTTTTAAATTGAGTGATGATATTTATTGTCAGGTCAGGGTTAAATCAAGAGATAAAAAAAGGCAGATTATTTCTAACGGGTACTATCAGGAACAAAAAAAGTTAATTATTAAAGAAATTCCTTGATTATAGGCTTATAAGGACTAATTTACTACAATATTTTGCAGGAGTTTTATTATAAATAGAGAATAATAATAAAACAAGAAGAAATAAAGCGAATCATGTTAAATGCTGTATATTATACCAATTATGGAAATATAAAGAATCGGGCAGGGGATATATCATGAAAGCTGATAGTAATAAAAAGCTGGGTGAATTATTGGTTGAATATAATTTTGTAACAGAAGACCAGCTGAAAGATGCTATTGAAAAACAGAAAAATACTGATAAAAGACTGGGAGAACTTCTGGTAGACCTGGGATACATGAAAGAGAAGGACCTGATTCAGGTACTGGAATATCAGATCGGCATTCCTCATGCTGACCTGTCGAAATATGATATTAATCCCGAACTGGCTTCATATATTCCGGAGAATATTGCTAGACGCTACAAGGCAGTTCCTCTGGATATTAATGGCAAGAAATTGAAGGTAGCAATGACTGACCCCAGTGACCTGGTTGCTATCGATGATATTGAAAGAGCATCAAATCTCAGAGTTGAACCGCTGATTGCGACACATAAAGAAATATCACATGCCCTGGGTTTGATTTATTCTGCGGCAGGTGAGGATACAGCTGAAGTATTTGCCAGCCTATCAGATTACCAGGGTGATGATGAGCTTGAACTGGATAAGCTGAAAGAGATGGTAGAAGATGCTCCTATCGTGCGTTTGACAAATCTGATTATCAGCCAGGCTATTCAATTGCGGGCCAGTGATATTCACATAGAACCAAGATCAAAGAATGTGCAGGTCAGATACAGGATAGATGGTGTTTTAAAGGAGCATTTAAGAGCTCCTAAATACTCTCAGGCTGCCTTAACTTCACGTTTAAAAATTATGGCTGATCTTGATATTACCCACCGGCGTATACCGCAGGACGGCAGGGTCAGAATGCAGGTCAGAGGAATGGAAGTAGATATGCGTGTTTCTACCCTACCGACAATACATGGAGAAAAAGTTGTAATAAGATTATTAAATAGAAATGAAAATATACTGAGCCTGGATAACCTGGGATTTTCTGCAGATAATCTTTCGAAATTTAAAAGCTTAATCGAAAAACCCTATGGTATAATCCTGGCAACTGGACCAACAGGCAGTGGTAAATCAACCACCCTGTTTGCTGCTTTAAACAGGTTAAATACAACAGAAAAAAATATTGTGACTATTGAAGACCCGGTAGAATATCAACTGGAAGGAGTAAATCAGGTACAGGCTCAGCCCAAAATTGACTTAACTTTTTCCCGGACATTACGATCTATATTACGACAGGATCCCGATATTATTATGATCGGTGAGATCAGGGATGAAGAGACTGCCCAGATTGCTGTCCGGGCAGCTTTGACCGGTCATCTAGTTTTAAGCACCCTTCATACCAACGATTCTGTCAGCTCTATTACCAGGCTGGTAGATATGGGCATACCACCTTATCTGGTTTCCTCAACACTGATAGGAGTTATAGCACAACGACTGGTCAGGAAACTATGTGAAGACTGTAAAGAAAAATATGTACCGGGACCAGATGAAAGAGATTTTCTGGGTATTGCAACAGAAAATCAGGATATTA
>JADQBU010000429.1 GCA_016278435.1 Halanaerobiales bacterium | reverse complement strand
AAATGCCATTATAATCACCACTTTATTTTAACTTATAAAAATAAATGGCCGTACACCGGCTTCGAATTTCCTCCCCAGGCGTTACCCTGACAGTTAACTCAAACCAGGCACCCTCGCGGCACATGAAGACATTTACTTACCGCTGCTTCCTTCCGGACCTGACGGGGTTCATAAAGCTTCATTGCGCGAGACCCAATCATCAACGCCACTTATCAGGGCCAGACCCCAAAAAGGTAAACCCTCAGCACGGCTTCAATCCTGCTATAGCGGGTTGCAGGTTACAGGGTACCGCTACCCCCCCATTTAGTACGGCCAAAATTTTATATCAACGACAGCTTTAAATCCTGCCGTGTTAATTATCAAATTATCTATACTTAACACCTACGGATTACATTATATAAGATGATTACCCTGATGTCAAGATTTGACTCCCTCTCAGCAGCTTCCTATTTTTGCTTAATCATCTTCAAGTTTTTTCCCACAGTAAGGGCAGTACTTTCTACAGTATTCTTTTTCCGAGTCTATTTCAGAATCATCACTATTTAATTCCTCTACAAATCCAGAACTGATTAGACCTGTTGGCAGGGCTACCAGCCCAATACCCAGAAATGCTATTACTCCACTCAAAAAACGTCCCCAGGCTGTTACCGGGTAAACATCTCCATAACCTACAGTAGTTAAAGTAGATATTGCCCACCAGAAGGAGACAATTATATTGGGAAATGCATCCGGTTGTAACCTGTGTTCCAGATAATACATGAGTGTGGAGGCAACCAGTAGCAAGATAAAAGTTATAAATATTGTAATCATTAACTCGTTTTTTTTCTTCCTCAAAACATTACCCATAATATGTAGGGAATTAGAATATCTGCTCAACTTAAATAACCGAAAAAATCTAAATATCCGCAGAAACCTTAAATCAAAAGGAATTAACATCGGCAGATAAAAAGGCAAAATAGCGATCAGGTCAACTAAAGCCATCGGGGTAATAATAAATAAGACAGCTGACTCAAATTCATCTTTCTCCTTAAATTTATTATTAGCTGTCCAGATTCTCAATATATATTCCAGTGTAAAAATCATGACAGAAAAAATTTCAAAATCCCGGAAAACATATTTATATCTAACATAAATTTCTGTATATGACTGTAATACTATTGCCAGTACATTTAACAGGATTAAAGCTACTATAAAGTAATCAAATAAGAGGCTGGAAAAATCATTCTCCTCTGCTTTTTCAATAATTTTATAAACACGGTATTTAATTCTTTCCATATTATCCTTTCCTACTTGATTTGATTAAATAAACTTAAGAACGGTCTTTCTACTGAAAGTATTATTTGAAAACTAAGTAATATTTATTCTCAACTGAAGTTGGCCCAATTTGTGATAACAAATACAAAAAGGCAGGGAAAAGCTATTTAATCAAGAAGTATAAAATAAAAGGGACAAATTCCCCTTTTTATTATAATCCATCTTTAAATTAAAACGGTCAGGAGGAAGATAGATTGGATATTAAACAAAAAAATGTAGAACTACTGGCACCAGCCGGTAACTGGGAATCACTGGAGACAGTAATCAAAGCTGGAGCAGATGCAGTATATCTGGGTGGTAGAAAGCATAACATGAGAATGCTGCGCGAGGGATATAATTTCAGCAATGAACAATTAAAAGAGGCCATCAAACTGGCCCACAAGAATAATGTGAAGATTTATATCACAGTTAATAATCTGCAGAGTGACCAGGAGTTGATTGAAGTTGAACCCTATCTAAAATTTCTGGCAGATATAAAGCCTGATGCCCTGATTATTCAGGACCTCGGGATCGCACAGTTAATCAAAAAATTAAAGATAGAACTCCCTCTTCATTCCAGTGTCATGATGAATGTACACAACAGGGATATGATTGATTTCTTACAGGATGAAGGTATTAAACGCTTCATCATCAGCCGGGAATTTTCTTTTGCCCAGGCCCGGGATCTTTACAGGGAAACCGGTGCTGAACTTGAGTATTTTATCCACGGTGATATGTGTTTTTCTCAGAGTGCCCAGTGTTTATTAAGTGGAATGATCCTGGGAAATAGTAGTAACCGGGGTCGCTGTTTAAAACCCTGCCGCTGGCAGTACCAACTGGCAAAACTGGAGAATGATAAGCCAGTTAAAATAGATACCAGAGTGGATGGACACTATTTTATGGCTGTTAAAGACATGTGTATATTTCGATTTATACCGGAATTAATTCAGTCCGGCATAATTTCTTTCAAGGTAGAAGGCCGGATGAAGACACCTCAGCAGTTATTCCCTATCATAAGTAGTTATAGACAGGCCATTGATGCTTATCTGGAAGACCCTGCTGGTTACCAGACAGATGAAGCGGTCTATCAAAAATTATATGAAAACCGGGTCCGTAACTTCAGCACCTGTTTTGCCCTGAAAAAACCGGGGTCTGCTGGCATCGGTTATACTGGTGAGCGAGAACCAAAATTTTTCAGTGAAGCAGCAGTAGAAAATGAACTGGAATTAGATAAAGTATTAAATGATAAAGGTATTCAGGTAACAGAAAAAGATCTGGCCTCCATGGAAACTGCGGCGGAATTAGCAGAAAATATCGATGAACAGACTTGCTCTGTTACACCCCGGCTATCCATTAAGGTTATAAACATGGATCAGTTTAAAGCAGCCCTGGAGGCTGGTGCAGATAGAATTTATTTCGGTGGTGAGGTGCCTGCTGCCTTTAAACCAGTTGGTGAAAAGCTAATTAATGAAGCAGCCCGGCGCGCCGCTGATTCTCAAACTGAACTGATTCTTTCTACCCCACGGATTACTGTGCCTGATGAAATCAATGAATATAAATCCTTGCTTAGCAGTCTGGAAAATAATGATATTAAAGGAGTAATAGCCGGAAATACAGGAATGATTGAGGCAGTAAACAAACTTACCAACTTCCCTATCTTTGCTGACTTCGGTGTTAATGCCTTTAACAGCAAGGCCCTGGAATTACTGAAAAATCACGGTGTAGTACAGACAACTATCCAGCTGGAATCTTCCTTAAAACAGGCAGTTGATTTAGTCCAGAGAACAGATATGCCCCTGGAAATTATCGGTCATGGTTATCTGCCATTCATGGTCTCTGACCACTGCTTAATCTGTGACCTGCTGGAAGAGAGCTCACCAGAAGAATGTAATTCTTCCAGATGTAGAGATAACTGGTATGCTTTAATCAACAACCAGGGAGCAGTTTACAGGGTTATTACTGATCAATATTGCCGCAATCATATCCATCTGGGTAAAGAAGTAGCACTTCTACCCTACCTCAAGCAGATAAATAATTCAGGTTTTACCAGTTTCAGAATAGAAGCCCAGCTTTATGAACCTGAAAAAATAAAGAGACTTGTCTCAATCTATAAAAGGGCTTTGACCTGTTTAGAGGAAAGAAATTGCACAGACAAACTGGACAACCTGTGGCAAGAATTAAAAGAAATAAGTGATAATGGCTATACCCTGGCCGGTTATGAAAAAGGTGTTCTGACTTCCGGTGATTAGAATATGCTGTGAATTCTTGAAAATCTTTCAAAGGAGGAATAAGTATGTCAGATGAAAAATATATCGGACCTGAGGCTATAATAAAGAAAAAAAAGGAGTACATGATTCCCTGTGTCTACCACTTCTACCAGGAACCAATGCAATTAGTTAAGGGACAGGGGAAATATCTATATGACCATAAGGGCAAGAAATATCTGGACCTCTTCGGTGGTGTCTCTGTCATGAACTGTGGTCACTGTCATCCTGATATAACAGAAGCCATCTGTAAACAGGTTAAGACCCTACAGCACACCTGTACAATCTATCTCAACCAGCCGATAGTAGATCTGGCCGAAAAATTAGCCGAGATAACACCCGGAAACCTGAATAAAAGTTTTTTCTGTAACAGTGGTACCGAAGCCAATGAAGGGGCCCTCCTCCTGGCCAAAATTTACAGTGGTAATTCCGAGTTTATCGCTTTAAAGCAGGGCCTGCATGGAAGAACTCAGTTAACGATGAGCCTGACCGGCCTTTCCTTCTGGAGGACCGATCCTACTCCAGTAGGTGGTATCAGTTTTGCTCCCAATGCCTACTGTTACCGCTGTCAGTACGGTTTAAAACATCCCGACTGTAACCTGCAGTGTGCACGGGCTATCAGGGATGTTATTGAGACTTCTACATCTAAAAATATCGCTGCTTTTATAGCTGAACCGATCCAGGGTAATGGCGGTATTATCACTCCACCTCCGGAATATTTCCAGGTTATAAAAGAAATTCTGGATGAGTATGGAATCCTTTTTATTGCAGATGAAGTGCAGACCGGGTTCGGCCGGACAGGTAAAATGTTCGCTATCGAAAACTGGGATGTTAAACCTGATATCATGTCAGTGGCTAAAGCACTGGGCAACGGGACTCCAATTGGGGCCTTCATTGCCCGAAATGAAATAGCTGATGTCTATACCCGGCCCGGTGCTTCCACCCTGGGCGGAAATCCCGTAAGTTCAACAGCTGCCCTGGCCACACTGGATGTTATTGAAAAAGAAAAGCTGAAAGAAAATGCGGCTGAGGTCGGTAGTTATTTCAAAAATAGTCTGTTAAATCTGGCTGTAAAACATGAGATGATCGGGGATGTCCGGGGTATCGGTTTAATGCTCGGTGCAGAACTGATTAAAAGTGCTGAGAGTAAGGAACCGGCCACTGAAGAAACAGACCTGGTATTAGAAGCCCTGAAAAACCGCGGTATTTTAATCGGCAAAAATGGCCCGGGACGTAATGTGCTTGCATTCCAACCTCCCTTAATCATTGATAAAGATGATGTTGACAATCTAATAGAAAATCTCGATCAGGTACTCCGGGAAGTCGAAAAAACTCTGGATTAAGTTTAAGTAGTAGTTTTTATAAGAGTGCTCAAGAATTTATAAGAATATAACTATAAATCTACAAGTACTTAATAAATCAGAACTGGTTAGTGAGATTCATCTCATTAACCAGTTTTTAATTTGACACTCAGCAGAATAACTGCCCTGATTTAGGCAATAATAAAAATATCATTTTCCTAATTATATCTAAACGTTTCAAGGAAGGAGATAAACTTATCATGGAAGCTTACTGGATTTATCCGATTTATACTACTGCTCTGGCTATAATATTTAAGGCAGTAATCCCCAGAGAATACATCAAAAAGTCATTAATTTACGGCTTAATATTTGGCGGACTGGCAGATTCATCCCTGATTCTTATTGTAAGTCTTTTACTCAAAGTCGGAGGATATATTAATTACGGGCCATTCGGTTTTAAAGGAGTAGCTTTTTTCCCCCCCATAGCCTGGACAATATGGTTTATTATGTACTTTTACTTTTTACCAGCTGAAAGGTATCTCAGATATATCTACATCTTCATTGCTGCTGGTTCTGCTGTATTTTTCTCCAATGTATTGGTTAATTTGAAGATTTTCGAATGGAATTATGGCAGGATTATCATACCTTTTATCATTTATTTCAGCTGGTTTACCACATCAGCCTGGCTTAAAGAAAAGATAGATAATGGAAAATAAAATGACTAAAACCAGTCAGATTATGACTGGTTTAAATTTTTTATGCCAGAAATAAAGACTAATTCATATAATAATATAATTCCTATCAAGGAGGAAAAATTATATGAATAGTTATAAAACAGCGAGACTGATGGAAGCAAGTACATCTTTTCCTGAGATTATCAGACCGCAGAATCCTGCAATGGAGAAAAGAATTAACAGAATGATTAGAGAAACTGCTGAAGAGACACTCCCTGAGGGTAGATACAGGGATATGAACATAGTTACCGCAGCCAGTAAGTATGAAACAACTGTTAATAAAAACGAGATATTAAGTATCAGGATGGAAAACTATTTTTATCCCGAGAATATGGCAAATGGTATAACAACAGTTAAAGGGATTACTGTCAATCTAATAACAGGCAGAAAATATAGATTAAGGGATTTGTTCTCATCCCAAACAAATTATCAGGCCTACTTAGACAGAATAATTAAGAGACAAATCGAAGAACGTGACATCCCTCTACTGGAAGAATTTCCCGGTATCACAGGAAATGAAGTATTTTACCTCAACGAAGAAGACCTGGCAATAGTCTATCAGAGATATGATTTAGCACCCGGCTCTTATGGAGTTATCGAGTTCAGTATTCCTTACCAGGAGTTAGAGCCTATTATTAGTG
>JADQBU010000213.1 GCA_016278435.1 Halanaerobiales bacterium | reverse complement strand
TCAGCAAAAACTTTTTTGCATTAGAAGAAAAGTTTTTGATCTGTCTAAAATAATCAGTTAATATTGACATTGTCTTTCTTAAAACCTCCCAGGTTTTTTAAAGTGTTACTAACTGGTCATTTATGATAACACACTAAGGTTAAAAGTCAAGGATAATAATTCTGTACCTTTCTTTGTCTCGGGTAGTGTCAATAAATTAATCCATGTTTCTTCTTAAATTTGGCAAAGAACTACCAATAGATAGTATGTATAAATTAGAACAAAATTTAAAATATTTTAATAGGAGGAGATATCTTGAATAGTAAAATAAATTCAATAATAGATCAACTGAAAGATGATATTATTTATTCCGCCCAGGAATTAATTAAAATCAAAAGTGTAGAAGCAAAACCGGGGGAAGGGATGCCGTTTGGTCAGGGTGTTGCTGATGCTCTTGAAAAAAGCCTTAATATTGCCAATGCACTGGGTCTTAACTCCAAAAATATTGATGGTTATGCCGGGCATGTGGAAATTGGTGAAGGAGAAGAAATTATGGGTATTTTATGTCACCTGGATATAGTTCCCGAAGGTAGTGACTGGACATACCCCCCCTACAATGCAGAAATACATGAAAACAAAATCTATGGCAGGGGTGCTATCGATAATAAAGGACCTGCAGTATCAGCTTTATTTGCCCTTAAAGCAGTAAAGGAAGCCGGAGTAAAACTCAATAAAAGGGTTAGATTGATTCTGGGAACTGATGAAGAAAGCGGTTGGGATGGTCTTGAATATTATTTAAAGAAAGAAACTGCACCTGATTTTTCCTTTAGTCCCGATGCTTCTTATCCTGTTATCTTTGCAGAAAAAGGTATCCTTACTTTTAAGGTAAAAATGAATTTTGATAAAATGGATGAAGATAATAAATTTAAAATTACTGCTATAAAGGGTGGTAATGCCCCCAATATGGTGCCTGACAGGTGTGAGGCTTTTATTAAATATAATGATTATGAAGAACTGGAAATGAAACTGCAGAATTATACAATAAATAATGACTGTAATATTGAATTGGTCAGGGAGGACGACAGTGCAATCATCAGAGCAATTGGTGTTTCCGCCCATGGTAGTACACCAGAAGAAGGTGTTAATGCTATTTCTCATCTCCTGGTGTTTTTACATAGTCTTGATTTAGTCCAGGGACCTATCGGTAATTTTCTGGATCACTTCGCTAAATTAATCGGTACCGAATATTACGGTGAATCCATCGGATGTGAACTATCAGATGATATTTCTGGTAGACTTATTTTCAACGTCGGGACCATCGATTTGAATCGGGAATACGGTGAAATTACAGTTAATATTCGTTATCCAGTAACAATGGATAAGGAAGATGTATTTAAGGGACTCAGAAAAGCAATTAAAGGGACCGGCTTTGAATTAGTAGAAGGAGAACATATGCCTCCCCTCTATGTACCCAGAGATGATCAACTGGTACAAGATCTAATGAAGGTTTATAAAGAAATTACCGGTGATGACAGTAAACCTATTGCCATCGGTGGGGGGACCTATGCCAGGGCTGTAAAAAGAGCTGTTGCCTTTGGACCTTTATTTCCTGGTGAAAAGGAACTGGCCCATCAGAAGGATGAATATATTGAGATAGATGATCTACTCAAAAATACTAAGATATATGCCCAGACAATAATAAGACTATGTTCTGAGGAGGACCAAGAAAATGATGGAGATTCTTGAGAACATCCCGTTAAATATTAATTTTGAAGATTATCGTGATAGGTTAAAAGTTAAGAATGGAAGTAGATTACATCAGGACTTAGAAGATCTCTTTCAGGAAGGGATTAAAATTGCAAGACCCAGAGCAATTTACCGGGTAGAATATATTGAGGAACGTACTGATGATACTATCAAATTATCAGATACTTTGTTCAACAGCAAACCATTAAAGGATAACCTTAATGGCATAGAAAGGGTATTTCCCTATATTGTAACCTGTGGTAGAGAATTAGATGAACTTCTTACTGAAAATGATGATTTACTGGAACAGTACTGGGTAGATGTTTTTAAAGAAATAGTTTTAAGGCAGTCCCAGAAATTTCTCAAAAATCGCATAAAAGAAAAATATAAGATCAAGATACTTTCATCGATGAATCCCGGTTCTGGTGAAGCAAGTCACTGGCCACTCAGTGACCAGAAAAATTTATTCTCAATCTTTGGTGATGTTGAATCGATGATCGGTGTTAAATTAACAGATTCCTTTTTAATGATACCTAATAAAACTATATCAGGCATATACTTTCCCAGTGAGGTGGAGTATATTACATGTCAGTACTGCAGTCGTGAAAACTGTCCAGGACGGAGAGCCCCTTATCAGGGTGAAAATGAGGAATTAGATCATGGATAAAGTAATTGTAATAGGAGGAGGTCCAGCCGGTATGATGGCTGCGGCTACTGCCGGTAACAGGGGACATCAGGTTATACTTTTAGAAAAAAATGAAAAACTGGGTAAAAAATTATTTTTAACCGGAAAAGGAAGATGTAATCTGACAAATAACGCACCTATAGAGGATTTTTTCGGTAATATAACCCGTAATTGTAAGTTTCTCTATAGTGCCCTCTATTCATTTTCCAATACACAGTTAATAAATTTAATCGAAAGACTGGGTGTAAAAACTAAAGTTGAAAGAGGCGGAAGGGTCTTTCCCTTATCAAATAAATCGAGTGATGTTATCAGAGCCCTGGAGAAATATTTAGAACAAAATAGTGTAAAAGTAATAAGAGGTCAGGCGGTAAAACTTCTAACCTCCTGTAATAGTATTTGTGGTGTTAAACTGAATAATAACCAAGAGATTACAGCAGATAGAGTAATTATAGCAACTGGCGGCCTTTCTTATCCTGCTACCGGCTCTACTGGAGATGGCTATAAGATGGCGCAAAAACTTGGACATAATATAACTGAATTGAGACCTTCATTGGTACCACTGATAGTAGAAGAGGAATGGGTTAATGAGCTCAGGGGTCTTACTCTGAAAAATATTGAGATTAAAATTTACAGATATAAGAATGTTATTTATGAGGATTTTGGAGAACTGGAATTCATTGAAAACGGCATTTCCGGGCCTGTAGTCTTATCAGCAAGCACAAATCTGCACGATATTACTACGGATAAATACAGGATCTCTATCGACTTAAAACCTGCTCTGACTGAAGAAAAATTGGACCAGAGACTGCAGCGTGATTTTAAAACATATTCAAGGAAAATATTTGCTAATTCACTTTCCGACCTCTTGCCTGTAAAGATTATTCCTGTTATAATTGATAAATCAATAATTCCTTTTGATAAGCAGGTAAATCAGATTACCAGGGAAGAGAGATTGAATCTTGTAAAATTGCTTAAAGGACTAACTTTACATATAAAAAATTATCGACCGGTCAAAGAAGCTATTATTACTTCTGGAGGTATCGATGTTGAAGAGATAAATCCCGGCACTATGGAATCCAGACTGGTGCAGGGCCTCTTTTTTGCAGGAGAAGTGATTGATGTGGATGCCTATACTGGAGGTTACAATCTACAGATAGCCTTTTCTACCGGATATCTGGCAGGGGTTAGCTGTTAAAAGTTACAATAATTATTTTCTAGAAATATTTAAATTTAATATTTATAAACTGGACAGGGGTTAAAAATATGGCTGAAAAAATACTGGTCGTTGATGATGAATCTAAAATAAGAAAAATTGTTAGTGCTTATTTAAAACAGGAGGGCTATGATGTTAAAACTGCTGCTGATGGAGACGAAGCCCTTGCAATGATTAATACCTATAAGCCAGACCTGCTTGTACTGGATTTAATGTTGCCAAAAATCAGCGGAGAAGAAATCTGTCAGAAGATAAGACAGGATTCTGATCTACCAATAATTATGCTAACAGCCAAGGGAAGTGAATCAGAAAGGGTACAGGGTTTAAATATTGGAGCAGACGATTACCTTGTTAAACCTTTTAGCCCCCGGGAACTTGTTGCCAGGATTAAAGCAATATTGAGGCGAAGTGAAAAGAAACCCGGAAAATCCGAGGTACTTGTCTTTAATCAGGGAAAGTTAAAAATTTATCCTCGAAAAATATCTGTCAAGATTGATGATAAAGATGCAGGTTTAACTGCAACTGAATTCAAAATACTTTTTATACTTGTCAGTAATCCCGGGCAGGTTATGAGCAGAGAACAGCTAGCTGAGAAAGTTATGGGGCTAGAATTTAAAGGATTCGACAGGACAATAGATGCCCATATCAAGAACATACGTAAAAAATTAGGGCTGGAGCGTGACCAGTATATTATTACAGTTTATGGGGTTGGTTATAAATTTATCGGTGATAATAATGAGTAGAATAAGGTTAAAATTTTTCTTGATTGTACTGGCTATATCACTATCAGGTCTGCTTATTGTGACCTTATTTCTTCATTTCGGGATTAATAAACACTTTCAGGATTATCTCTATCAGGCCCGGAAGGAAAATATAAATGAACTTGTTAATCTACTGGAATCTAATATGGAAGAAGGTATTAGCTGGCAGGAAGTAATTCGCCTGGTAGATGAATTTTCCAGGGTAAATGGAGTAAATCTTTATCTGGCCGATCAGGATAACAATCTGGTCTATACAGCAAATAGAATGATGGGGAATAACAGAGGACATATGGGGATGATGGGGCAGGGAAGATTGGAAGAAAATATAAATCTAGAGACAATGGAAGTATTTCCACTTGAAGTTAATAGTCGTAATATAGGTAAATTATACTGGAGAAATCCTCCACGCCAACAGTTAATTACCAGTCAGAGTGAAATCTTTTCCAGAAATATTAACAGGGTTATTATACTGACAGCACTCTTTATTGCATTCTTAACTATTGTCATGAGTTATTTTTTTTCACGTAATATGACAGAGCCTCTTCTTGAAATCAATCAAGTGGCAGGTAGGGTTGCAGCAGGTGATTTTTCCCAGAAAGTAAATGTCAGGGGAAAAGATGAAATTGCAGAACTAGGTCTGGCTTTTAATGATATGATTGTCAAATTACAGCAGTTGGAAGAAATAAGAGAGGAATCTACCTCTGATTTAGCCCATGAATTGAGAACACCTATAACAAACATGAAAAGTTATCTGGAGGGTATTGAAGATGGTATCCTGCAGCCCGACCGGGAAACACTGGCTGAGATTCAGGAAGAAATGGATCGCATGTGCCGACTTATCGACCGTCTACAGGAATTAACTGAGATAGAAAATAAGATTGTTAATCTTGATAAAATAGAACTGAATCTGTATAATGTTCTAAGAACTACCGTTGAACAGTTTAAAATTTTAACCTCCAGAAAAGGAATTAAACTTGTTGAAAATTATTCTGGACAGAAACTTTTTGTTTATGGAAACCCTGACAGCCTGAAAACAATATTTAATAATCTTCTCTCAAATGCAGTAAAATATACAGAAAAGGGAGGGCAGATATTGATAGGAATGAAAAAAGAAGGAGACAGGGCAGTAATCCAGATTGAAGATACAGGAATCGGTATACCATCAGAAGAACTTCCCTACATTTTTGAAAGATTCTACCGTACAGATAAATCACGGTCTACAGAAACTGGTGGAACAGGAATAGGACTTACAATTACCAGAAAACTGGTACAGGCTCACGGAGGAGCGATTACTGCTGCCAGTGGTAAGCAGAGAACCATCTTTACAGTTTTTTTACCGGCAAGATAATATCAGGTATTTAATCTGTAATTTGATTGTATAATTGATGAAAGGTTTTAACCGGGTAATTTTTTGTTTTAATAAAGTCTATTAGAATTGCAAATTTTTCTGGATTATAGGTATATATATTTTTGTTTGTACTTAGATCATGAAAAACAAGAATCAAAGTCAGATCTTTCTTACGGGCTTCACGGATCCATAGTTTGAATGTTTTAAGGGTAGTATTATTTACAACAACCTTAATCAGACCCGGAATTTTCTCGCCGGTTGTCAGGTTTATGATAACTTTAGCTCTGGCCAGTTGATATTCACTGGAAACAATCCGTTCTATCTCCTGGTTCCATTTTGTCATTGGACTGCAGAAACTGATATATCCATTAGAGACCAGTCCATTATTTATAAGAAAATTTTTGGACTCTGTTATCTCGTTTTGGATTCCCCAGGGGATAAGGTCCAGTAGATTGGGATGATGTACGGTATGAGAACCAATTTCCCAGCCATTTTCTTTTAATATTTTTAATTGGTCT
>JADQBU010000181.1 GCA_016278435.1 Halanaerobiales bacterium | reverse complement strand
TGCCTTGAAAACCATCGACTGTATTAATCTCCAGTCCCTCATTTTTATTCCGCTGGTTTAAGAGGTCTACCTGATCTTTATAGGGAGTTATTACCGCAATCTGTTCCGGCTTTAAATTCTGTTTAAGAGCCACATCAAGAATATCCAGGACAATTTCAACCTCAACCGGGTTATCATAAGAATTCGAGCCAGCCTTAGATCTTTCCCTGGCCTCCATTTCAGCTGTATCTATAAATACAACAGGAGTTTCAGGATCCAGCGCTTTATCTGTAAAACATCTACCATCAGTAATATTGACCCCCAGGTCGGCCAGAGTATGATCTTCAACCTTTTCTGCACACATTAAATTGCCATTATAAAATTCCTGATTAGAAAAATTCATTATTTTTTCATGCATTCTGTACTGTACTTCCAGCAGGGACCAGTAATCATTACCGTGAAGCTCAAAAAGTCTTTCAAAAAGAGACCTGCCCAGACCATCAACCTCTGCCTTCTGATTAATCACTGTAGGTGGTAACTGTTTATGATCACCTATTAGAACTGACTTCTCGCCTTTAATCAGAGGAATAAGTGCTGCCGGTTCTGTAGATTGAGTTGCTTCATCAATAACTACCAGATCAAACTTCCGGTTGGCCATAAGTTCAGAACCAGATGTGGAATTTGTAGCACAGATAACATCAGCCTTATCTATTAAATCACTGACTGCCATCTCTTCCAGTTCATTTATTTCTTCAAAATAATTATCGATCCTGTCCTGAAGTTCTAACCAGTGGGCCATCTCCTCTATCTTCCTGGCCGGTACTCCCCGGAAATTGTCCCCCTGTCTGGCTCTTTTTTTAATCTGCTGATTACTCATCCCCCTCCGCCAGCGTCCACTGGGATGGGTTTGATTATCCTGTTTATCGAGCAGCCCCCCTACTTCTTCTCTCAGTTCCTGGGCTTTTTTATAATCCGGATGGTCAAGCACCTGATAATCCAGGGTATGATTTCTTAAGACAGGAGTTACCCGCAGGGGGTGTCCGACCCTTAATACCCGGGCTCCAGAGGCAGCCAGTCTTTCCACAAGATTATCTACCGCAATATTAGAGTCAGCAGTTGCCAGAATATCATCATTTGTCAAAATAGCCTGATTAATAATTTCAATAGCGGTCATTGTTTTACCTGTACCTGGTGGACCCTGGATTAAATAAAAATCGCAGGCCTGCAAAGCCTTCTGAACTGCCTGTTTCTGGGACTCATTTAATCCCTTGTTCTGCCATTCCCGGACTTCTACCTCTTCTTTTTTCCACTCCAGACTGGTTAATCCCAGCAGTTTACTGCGGAGTTCTTTGAGTCTGCCTTCAGCCTTCTTAATATTTTCCAGAGCAGCCAGCATCCGCTGAAAGGTAATATCATTAACATAGAGATCAATCCTTAAACCCTTACCATAAACAAAGGAAGGAACAGACTGATCAAAGACTACAGTTATAGAATATCTTGTCTTCTCAGCCACAGTACCTGCCGGATTATCATCAGCAAGCACCATATCCTTACTGATCATTACAAGATCTCCAATACTGATCTCTGTATCCGGTAATTCTTCGCCTGGACGCTGCCTGATAAATTTTACCATTGGTTTATTGCCATAGGCAGTACCTTCATCCCTGCCTTTTAAATATAAGATGGCCCTTCCTTTCTTTTCTCGCTCCCTGGGGCTTAATCTTTTTATCTCGAGTTCATGTCTCTCCATTTCTTCAGTACGTTCCAGTTCTACCAGGTATTTGAACTTATTTATATATTGATAAATCTCTTTTTCATTCAACTCTGAACCGTCCCGGGAACTTACATTAACCTTGATTCCTCCTATCATATTCTTATCCATTGTTTCCACAACTTTACGGGCAACATCTTCTGCAATTTCTACATCAGCCCTGTTCTTATGAATCTTTATTTTACCAATATCATTACTATCTATTTTTGCCTCATTTATGAAAGCCCCAACAATATCACCAGGCCCAATCTCTTTATTAATACCGGTTATTATCAAATTAACCATTGGAAAACCTCCCTTTCCTGGTTAAATGAAAATTATCTTCTTAAATTCTCTTCATCTTTATAGACTAAACTACCTACCGTACTTTTCTGACACTGGTATTTACCATTATATGGTCCCAGTGGTAGTTGGTCCATCTGGGCAAAAACCAGCTGACAGATTCTCCTACCTGCTAACAATTTGATAGGTAAGCGGTTGGCATTATATAATTCCAGTGTAATCTGCCCCTCAAATCCGGGGTCAACCCAGCCTGCATTTTGAATGAAAAGACCCATGCGCCCGATCGAACTCCTGCCCTCTACAAAAGCGGTCAGGTCTTCAGGTAACTTAATATATTCCCTTGTTGTAGCCAGCAAAAAAGAGCTGGGTGGTATTACTATTTCATCTCTGGATATTTTTTCATATTTAATTTCATCTTCCAGGGTCATTACTTCCATAAGATTCTCATCAATCTTTAAAAAATCACATCCGAGTCGAAGATCAACAGATGCAGGTTGTATCTGGTTGTCAGTCAGGGGTTCGATAAGTAGTTTTCCCCTACTTATTAAATCTTTGATGCTTTTATCTGATAAAATCATAACCCGCTCTCCTATCTATTCAATCTTTTATCTATTCTTCTATGGTACTTTTAATTGCCGCCGGAATATTCTCCGTAATATCATTAGCCATCAAACTATATGGAGTTAATTTCTCCGCTGCAATATCTCCAGCCAGTCCATGTAGGTAAGTTCCCAGAACTGCAGCCTTTTCTGCCTCCAACCCCTGTCCCAGTAAAGAAGCAATCATTCCGGTTAAAACATCACCACTTCCTGCTGATGCCATCCCATCATTACCTGTGGGATTAATATATACTCTTCCATCAGGAAAGGCAATAACAGTTGATGCTCCTTTTAAAACCAGGTAAACACCATATTTGCCGGCAAAATCGCGTGCTATATTTACCCTGTTTTGATTAACTTCTTTAATTTTCAAACCGGTTAACCTTGCCATTTCCCCTGGGTGAGGAGTTATTATAATTTCAGACTTACTCCTGTTAAAAATATCCAGATCAGTAATGGCATTAAGACCATCAGCGTCCAGCACAACTGGAATATTTGCCTCAGACAAAATAACTTTGATTAATTCCCTGGTATCTGTTGTAACCCCGAGACCCGGGCCCACTGCCAGTATATCAACTTCCTCAATCATCTTTTTAATTCCGCTTATAGCTTCAAAGACAATGCCTTTTTTATTATCAACCAGTCCCACTGTTGTCAATTCTGGACACCTGGACACTATCCGGGATTCTATTCTTTCCGGAACAGCCAGCTTAACAAGCCCACAACCAAGTTTAAGAGCAGAAGTGCCTGCAAGTACCGGTGCTCCAGCAAATCCAGTAGATCCACCCAGAACTCCAATCTTACCAAAACTTCCTTTATGTCCGGCTACATCTCTTCCCGGTAATAAGAGGGCGGCTTCTTCCCCGGATAACATAAAATGATTATAATTGATCTCATTTAATAAATTCTCAGGTATTCCCAGATCGATTATATTTAACTCGCCTTTATATTCCCGGCCTGGATATAAACATAAACCGAGTTTGGCATAAGCCATGGTTGCAGTATAATCGGCCCTGATAGCCCGGCCGTGTATAGTTCCATCTGCACCATTAAGGCCGGAGGGTATATCAACGGCCAGCACCCGTGGTCTTATCTGATTGATTAAATCAATAATCTGGCTGTAGTTTCCTCTCACATCACCCTGTAAACCGGTTCCTAGCATAGCATCTATTACCATTGATGCCGTGCTTATTTTAGCCTTGATTTCTTCCAGATTGTTATCTGAAAAATCTGTAATATTAATGCCTCTTAATTCACAGATTTTATAATTAACCTCTGAATCTCCCTGAAATGCATTCTTACCAGCAAGTGTAATCACCTGAACATGACAGCCCCACATATCGAGAAAACGGGCAGCTACCAGACCATCACCACCGTTATTCCCTTTCCCGGCAAAAACCAGAATTTTTTCATGGTTATTCTCAATAATGCGGGCTGCAATCTCTGCCACACCCCGTCCAGCTGTATCCATTAAGAGGATACCGGGAAAACCAAGTTCCATCGTTTTCTGGTCCAGTTCTTTCATTTCCTCCGGCCTCAATAATATCATATTGATTTTCCTCCTTCTCCAATTACCTGGGCTACAGCATATTCGTCTTCATGGGTGAGGCTGAGATGGATCTTTTCGATTCCTTTTTCATCTGCAATCTCCCGGGCCCGGCCGGACAATTTTATCTCCGGTTTTCCCAGGTTATCATTGATTACTTCAATATCTTTCCACCTCATATCCCGCCAGCCTGTACCCAGCATTTTAAATACTGCTTCCTTGGCAGAAAAGCGGGCAGAATAGTGTTGTAAGGATGGCGATTTTTTCTGACAGTACACAATTTCCCCTGTGGTAAATATCCGTTTAATAAATTTATCTCCCCAGCGGTCAATAAGATCACCGATTCTCTTTATTTTAATAATGTCTATTCCCAGTCCTGTAATCATTTCAATCCCTTCCAGCAGAAATACCCCATTTATTATAATTATAAAACATGCTAATCATAATTGCAAAATAAAAACCGGACCAAACAGGTCCGGAAAAAGTTTATTCGTCTTCTTTGACCATTTTTACTATCATGCTGGCCAGAGCCTTCTGCTCCTCATCATCCCCAACCTCCCATAGGTCTTTTATCAAACTCTGCTGTGGGTTATCAGGGTCAAAATTATGTTCAAGATAATCACCAATTTTAGCTCCAACTTTAACAACAGTATCATCATTTAACCCTGCAATCTTTCCTATATCTATTGCCCGGCTAATTGACTTCTTCCACTTATTCCAGTCGGTATACATCTCCATTTTGATTATGTCCCCCTTTTCACTTACTAAAATATTTAAATAAAAAAATTCTCTCACTATTAATATCTTTAAAAAGAGGAACATTTATTCATTAAAGTAATTCCAGATACATTTCTTTTGTCTGCCGGGCAATACTGTCCCAGCTGAAGTGTTCTTCTACCCTTTTTCTACCTGCTTCACCAAATTCCTGCTGCATTTTCTCATCCTGCAGCAGATTACTTATTGCCCGGGCCAGCTCTTGACTGTCTCCCGGTGGAACAAGCAGTCCTGTTTTCCCATCAACTACTACCTCTTTGATTCCACCAACACTACTGGCAACAACAGGTGTTTTACAGGCCATCGCCTCCAGATTAATAATCCCAAAAGGTTCATATATAGAAGGGCAGACAAAAACACGGGCCTGACTGTAAAGCTCAATCACCTCTTCCCGTGCTAACATTTTATTAATCCAGATTACATTTTCATTTTGCTCGACTAAGGACTCAACCTCCTGTAATAAATCTTCTGTATCAGGTTTGCCGGCACAGATTACAATCTGAATATCGTCTTCCAGATATTCAACCGCTTCCAACAGGTGAATAATCCCCTTCTGCCGGCTTAATCTTCCCACAAATAGAATGTAATCTTTATTAATGTTATATTTATTAAGGGCCTCTCTACTTTCAACCTGGTGATACTGGTTCAAATCAATCCCATTATATATCTTGATTATCTTTTCTTCATCAACATCAAAGTACCTAATTATATCTTTTCTCATTTCTTCTGAGACTGCGACAATCCTGTCAGCATTCTCAATTCCCATCTTCTCCATCCAGGAACTTACTAAATATCCATTTCCCAGCTGTTCCCTTTTCCAGGGCCTTAATGGTTCCATACTGTGAACAGTAACCACAAGTGGTAGACCATACAGCTTTTTAGCCAGAAACCCGGCCAGCATGGTATACCAGGTATGGGCATGGATAACACCATTTTTAATGGATTCTTTTATCATGGCCAGATCTGTAGATAGTGTCTCCAGAATCTGATTTATACCGGTTTCTCCTTCCTCTTCAAACAAATCACGGGGCTGAAACCCTCTGGCTTTTAAATTATTTTCTGTATAATTTTGCTCACCAAAGCAGCGAACTTCGACCTGCATAATCTTGCTTAAAGACCTTGATAAATAATCTACATGAACCCCTGCTCCCCCATAAATATCAGGGGGAAATTCTCTGGTCAGCAGGGTTACTTTTGCTTCCACCATAGATACCCCCATTTCACTATCTAGTATTCGCTTAACTGCTATTTATAATTAGTTTTTTTTAGTTCATGTTCATTAAATTTCCTCTCAAGTTCCTTAATCCTTTCTT
>JADQBU010000401.1 GCA_016278435.1 Halanaerobiales bacterium | reverse complement strand
GCTTTCAGTCAGTTATTTATGTTCTTCTCCTTCGCTACTGCCGCAAGTCTGAGGGGCGCAGGTGATACTAAAACACCTATGTACATTACCGGTACCGCCAATATTCTCAACATCTTCGGGAACTATGTTCTGATAACCGGTTTCTGGATCTTCCCAGAAATGGGGGTAGCAGGTGCAGCCCTTTCTACCACCTTATCAAGGGGGCTCGGTGCTCTACTCTATATCTATATATTATTGAGGGGTAAAAACGGTATCAAACTCCACTTTTATAATATGAAGATTTCAAGAGAAATTCTTAAACCCCTCTGGAATCTGAGTTATGCAGCAGGTCTGGAACAGTTATCAATGCAGCTGGCTTTTTTTATAAACGGGGTTATAATCTCTCAGCTGGAGACGACTCTGGAAGCAGCCTTTAGAATTCTGGTCAATGTAGAATCTATCTCCTTCATGCCGGCTATAGGCTTTTCTATAGCTACAGCTACCCTTGTAGGTAAACATCTGGGGGAGAAAAAACCAGATGTCTCTCTGCGGACTGGATATACTGCTGCCGGCATGGGTATAATATGGGGTTTACTCATCGGTCTTATTTTTATAATCTTTCCCTCTGCAATTATTAGTATTTTTACATCTGACAGTAATGTGATAGAGGCAGCGGCTTATACCCTAAAGGTAGCCGGAATAAACCAGGCCCCACTGGCCTTTATGATTATTATGGGTGGTGCCCTGCGGGGTGCCGGTGATACCAGAGGAGTAATGGTGATTACAGCTTTGAGGTTATGGTTAATCTTTGTACCATTCACCTATATCTTTACAATCATCCTGGAACTGGGAGTCACCGGAGCCTGGTATGCAGAAATATTATCATTTTTTATTTTCTCATTAATAATCCTGCGCCGTTTCCGGAACATGAAATGGGCAGAAATCGAAATTTTTGAAGTGGATTAAATCAGGTCTCCAATCTCTCCTGACCCGGCCCCTGAAAAAATAATTGACCAATCTACCTTCCTTATCGTCGATCTGTCTCCCTGAATTCTGTTCAAGGGAGACTTTTATATTATATCCCAATAAGTTATTATCAGACTCTATTAGCTCACTTAATAAGTTCCACCCATAACATCTGGTTTCTTTTAAAAATCTATGAAAGATATGGTTCTTTTGCACAGTCTACCCTTATATTCCTTTGGCTATGCAATTTTCCTTACTTACCGGTCTGCCTGCTCTCCCGCAACTCCTGAAATATTACCCGGATCACGGCATAAAATGGTATAGAAAATAGAGCTCCCAGGAACCCGAATAATATAATCGAAGTCAAGACCAGAAAGATAATAATCAGGGGATGAATTCTCAGCATCTCTCCCTGAACCTGGGGTCTGATAATATTGTTCTCCAGTTGCTGGGTAATTATCACCACCAGTAGAACCTTGACTACCAGCAGCAGGCTCTCGGTTACAGCAATAAATATAGCGGGAATACTACCCAGAATAGGTCCGATAAAGGGAATCAAAGTTGTTACCATAGCAATAAAAGCCAGGATTAGAGCATTAGGCAGTCCTATAATTAGATACCCGAGCAGGGTTATAAACCCCAGAACAATAGCTATCATAACCTGGCTACCTATGTAAACGGCCAGTGTATTATCAGTCTTTACAAAAATATTATTTATCCTTTCTCTTTTCTTTTCCGGGACCAGTTTCAACAGTGAACTGTAGATAAATTCATCATCTTTCAGTAGATAAAAAAGCACAAAGGGTATCAGAACCAGTATCGTACCTATATTGGTCAGAGTCGAGAAAAATCCCAGCAGATTATTTTTTATTCCAGTAAAGATACTCTGCATTATAACTACGACCTGTTCCCTGAGATTAAAACGACTTAAAAATGGTATTTCCATGACATTATTTATACTATTTCGGGCTGAGCTGTAATAATTAGAGTATTGATTGATAAGGTTGCTGAACTGGATCTGAATTATACTGCCCCCAAAATAAAATACTATTCCCCATAAGATGATAATTGCCAGAAAAGTAATTATGATAGCTATAAATCTGCTGTGAATTAAATTTGTTATATATCTGACCATAGGTCTCAGCAGGTAATACAGGAACCCGGCCAGCAGCATGGGTACCAGGAATATTGATAAGATTAACTTTAAAGTGCTGGTGAAATAATCGACCCTTCCCAGTAGAAAAATTCCCAACAGAACCAGATTTAAGATAATCAAAAACCTGATAACTTTATTTTCCTTGAGCACTGCTATCCCCCCTGATTCTTTTACAGTTGCTTCACCATTATAAATTAGTTTACCATTAATAATCGAAATTGTATAATTAAATTGTATAACTTACTGGATATTTAAAAAGGAGACTCCAGAAATCTCCGAAGCCTCCGTTTAAATTTCCTTGTTTTCAATCTATCCCCTGACTACTCCAGCACAGCGGTCACAGAGGTCTTCATATTCTTCATCTTCTCCAACTGTTGTGCTGAATTTCCAGCATCTCGAACATTTTTCGCCTTCTGCTTCACTGACTCCAACTTTTATGCCGGTTTCAGTTCCCTCATGGAAGGACTGTTCCATTTCATCTACAATCTCAACCCCGGATACGATAAAGAGATCAGCCAGCAGTTCTTCATTCTCCTTTAAAAATTCTAGTTGTTCATCATCCACTGGATTGAGATAGACCAGGGCATCAAGAGAATTACCTATTATCTTCTCTTCCCGGGCCAGTTCCAGTGCCTTGGAGACATCTTTCCGGATTCTGAGCAGCCGTTCCCAGCGTTCCATCAGTTCCTGATCATAATATTCAGCAATAACATCCGGCCAGTCAGAGAGGAATATGCTCTCAGTCCCCCGTTCTTTCTCCGGTAGATACTGCCAGACTTCCTCCGCAGTGTGCACAATAATTGGAGAAGCAATTTTGATCAGGGTAAAGAGGATATCATAAAGTGAACTCTGGGCTGCCCTCCGGCTTTCCGAATCGGTACCATCAGTATATAGCCTATCTTTGATGATATCTGCATAGAGAGAACTCATGGCAATTGTACAGAAATTATGAATATCATGATATACCCGGTGGTATTCATATTTTTCATAGGCTGCGGTAACTTTCTTAACAAGCTCCTGTAGTCTGATGATAATCCAGCGGTCAATTTCTCTCCGCTCAGCAAAAGGTATATAGTTTTCTTCATAACTGAAATCACTGACATTACCGAGGATGAACCTGAAGGTATTGCGAATCCGGCGGTAGACCTCAGAATTCTGTTTGAGGATCCGGTCCGAAACCCCGATATCAACTTTAAAGTCAGAAGATACTACCCAGAGGCGGAGAATATCTGCCCCATATTTTTCGATAACATCAAGGGGTGAAACAACATTACCCAGGGATTTTGACATCTTGGTACCTTTATCATCGACTGTAAAACCATTGGTTACTACCTGTTTATAAGGGGCTTGCCCCTTTGTCGCAACTGCTGTCAGTAGAGATGAGTTAAACCAGCCCCTGTACTGGTCAGTCCCTTCCAGGTATATTTCAGCCGGCCATCTCAGATTCTCTCTGTTTTCAAGAACAGCCTTATGACTGGATCCGGAGTCAAACCAGACATCCATGATATCTTCTTCTTTACTAAATT
This sequence comes from Halanaerobiales bacterium, assembly GCA_016278435.1. Classification (GTDB taxonomy): domain Bacteria; phylum Bacillota; class Halanaerobiia; order Halanaerobiales; family JADQBU01; genus JADQBU01. The sequence continues at coordinate 2,698 of JADQBU010000401.1, read as the reverse complement.
CCTGTCCCCCACATTCCGGACAGCTGTAGCCCTCAGGCAGGATCTCGGCTGCTGTATATTCATACCAGGCACCTGACCCTTCCCGGCTGAATAAATCCTTAACAGCATCCAGAGTGTCATCGTTAATTACCGATTCACCACATTCTTCACAGTAAAATACCGGAATCGGCACCCCCCATTTTTTCTGACGGGAAATACACCAGTCAGAACGGTCACTGATCATGTTGGCCATCCGTTCTTCACCCCAGGCCGGGAACCACTCTACTTCATGAATAGCCTTAAGGGCTTCCTCCTTGATAGCATCAACCGATGCAAACCACTGATCTGTGGCCCGGAAGATAATATCTCCCTTACAGCGCCAGCAGTGAGGGTACTGATGATCTATAAAATCAAGATCCATTAAAAGTCCTTTTTCTTTCAGGATATCGGTAACTTTGATATTTACCTCATTATAATCAAGGCCTTCAAACCGGCCGGATTCAGCTGTAAAAACTCCCTGGTTATTCATCGGGGCATAAACATCCAGGTCATATTCAGCACCGACTACATAGTCGTCGTGGCCGTGACCGGGAGCAGTATGGACACAACCTGTACCCTGTTCCAGGGTTACATGGCGTCCCAGGATTAAGAGAGAATCCCGGTCTTCAAAGGGGTGTCTGCACTTCTTCCCTTCCAGTTCCTGGCCTTTAAATGGTTTGCTAATTACAGAGTAATCCTCAATACCGGTAATCTTCATCACATTGTCAACCAGCTCTTCGGCCATTACCATCTTAACCCCGTCAGTTTCAACAACAACATAGTCAAAATCCGGATGAAGGGTAATAGCCTGGTTGGAGGGAATTGTCCAGGGCGTGGTAGTCCAGATAACCACATAACTATCCTCATGTCCGATTTCTACCCCACCTACTTCTACCTTATCTTTCAGTGGAAATTTAACATAGATCGAAGGACCCCTGATCTCCTTATATTCAACTTCGGCTTCAGCCAGAGCAGTTTCACAATCAGGGCACCAGTAGACCGGTTTTTTCCCTTTATAGAAGAGACCCTTTTTCGCCATCTCCCCGAAAACCTCGATCTGTTTTACCTCATACCCGGAATTCAGTGTTAAATAGGGTTTATCCCACTCGCCCCAGACACCCAGACGTTTAAACTGTTCCCGCTGTCTGTCCACATATTTCAGGGCATATTCCCTGCATTTTTCCCTCAGTTCAGTAACAGAGAGTTCACCGACCTTATCTCCCATTTCTCTGGTAACTTTGTGTTCAATAGGTAAACCGTGGGTATCCCAGCCCGGTACATAGGGTGAATAAAAACCCTGAAGGGTCTTATAACGGTTGACAATATCCTTTAAAACCTTGTTCAAGGCTGTACCCATATGAATATCACCATTGGCATATGGGGGACCATCATGTAAGATACAGGGCTGATTGTCCTCCCGGTTTTTAACAGCCCTTTCATAAATATTTTTCTCCCGCCAGAAGTTCTGAAATTCGACTTCCCGCTCACTTAAATTAGCGCGCATGGGGAAATCGGTATTCGGCAGATTAAGTGACTCCTTATAACTCATAGTTAACTCCTCCTGATATTTTGATTTAAAAATAAATCTATATTTTCCAGGCAATAAAAAAATCCCTCTCCCTGTAAACAGGGGCGAAGGACCGCGGTACCACCCTGATTAATATTCAGCGACATATTCACAACAATATCACCTGAATATCATCTTCTAAATATTATCTCATAATCATTAACGCTGATTCTGCGGATGGTCTTACTGACTAAACTCAGGTTTTTTCTGATCCCTGAACCGGTTCAGACCATCAACTCCTGAGTGATCTTCACTGCTAAACTTATCTCCGGCTCTCACCTGTCCCGGATTCTCTGTAAATAAACATTCACCAGTTACTGGCTCATTCATCGTTTTTATGAATTTTCTTCAATTATAAACTAAAATATTCTATTCGTCAAGCCGTGCTTTCTCGAGATTGACCTCATCAAGGTCGATACCCTCTATTTCATCTTCATCTTCTTTAAGTAACTGAAGATGGCTTTCCAGTAGATTCCTGTACCTAATCTTAAAGAGCTGCTTGGCCTCCCTGAGCTGTTCCATTGTTCTATATTCTTCTTTCAACTTCCTTTTGGTTTCATTAATAATTTTTTCAGCATCCATGTTTGCTTTCTGGATAATCATATCGGCTTCCCTTTTTGCCTGACGGGTCTGCTCCCGGGCTGTTTCCTGTACACTGGTCAGGGTTTCGCGCAGCTTGTCCTCAATACTTTCATAGTTATTGAGCTTTTCTTCCAGTTTTTCTTTTTCACTTTTAAGGCTGTTTATCTCCTTTAAAAGCTTTTCATAAGCCATACCGACTTCATCCAGAAAATCATCTACCGCTGTCGTCTTATATCCGCCCAGAGTTGCTTTACCAAATTCTTTATTATAAATATCCAGTGGAGATAAATTCTTCACCGTTCCTCCCCCATTTCTTAAGTATATCTTTCTAAAACAAGTTTTATTCGGCCCCGGTTTGACAGGCCCTCTTTCCTCACTACTTTTACCCGTCCCCGCCCTCTAATTGATATTAGATCATTAACCTCTACAGTCTGGGATACATTAACTTCCGGTTTCCAGTTCAGCTTAACCTTATCATTTTTAATATCCCGGGAAATTTTGCTTCTTGAATCACCAAAACCAGCACTGGCT
>JADQBU010000191.1 GCA_016278435.1 Halanaerobiales bacterium | reverse complement strand
CTAAAACCCCTTTTGTTAGTATTATAATTTATTTTATTTGCTTTATATTATTGATTACCAATCGTTGCTACCATTACTGCTTTAATAGTATGCATTCTGTTTTCAGCTTCATCAAATACCACTGAATATTCACTTTCAAATACCTCATCAGTTACTTCCATCTCTTCTATACCATATTCTTCATGTATCTTGCGTCCATTATCTGTTTCTATATTGTGATAGGCCGGAAGACAGTGCAGGAAAATTACATCTTCATTCTCCGTGTTCTCAATCATCTCAGCATTAATCTGGTAGGGCTTTAAGTGTTCAATCCTCTCACTAAATTTATCTTCTTCACCCATCGAAACCCAGACATCGGTATAAAGCGCATCTGCCCCCAGTACACCATCTACCGGATCATCTGTTATCTCAATTGACCCTCCTGATTCAAAATTAATATTCTCACATCTTTCAATTAAATCCGGGCAGGGCCACAGCTCATCTGGAGATACAATCGTATAGTTCATACCCATTACCGCCGCTCCGATCATCAGAGAATTGGCCATATTATTGCGGCCGTCACCGGCATAAACCAGATTTATCCCTTCCAGATAACCGAACTTTTCCTTGATTGTCATCAGGTCAGCCAGAATCTGGGTCGGGTGATATTTATCAGTTAAACCATTCCAGACCGGAACTCCGGCATAGTCGGCCAGTACTTCAACTGTCTCATGTTTGAAGCCCCTGAACTGGATACCGTCAAACATCCGTCCTAAAACCCGGGCTGTATCGGCTACCGTCTCCTTTTTGCCCAGTTGAATATCATTTTTACCCAGATACTCGGGATAACCTCCTTCATCCTTAGCTCCGACAGCAAAGGCACAGCGGGTTCTGGTAGACGGTTTCTCAAAGATTAAAGCTATATTCTTTCCAGCCAGCAGGTCTCCCCTGATTCCAGCCCTCTTTTTATCCTTTAAATTCTGTGACAGGGTTAAAAGATAGTTTATTTCCTCCTTTGAATAATCAAGTAGTGTTAGTAAGCTTCTTCCCTTTAAATTAAAAGCCATATATTATCTCCTCCTTATAAATTTTGTTTTTCTATTTTACTTTCTACCTGGATACTATGGCTACCTCTCTTAAGCAGTGTCCTTATCAAACAGTCGGATTAAAGTAAATTTTGTAATACAAAAGCAACATATATATAATAAAAGATCACAGTGATGTTTAATGTTTATAAAATCTAGCTACTTTTCAGTTCACTGAGGACAGAATCAAGAGACATTCTGAACATATTATCGGTAGCGTTTTCTGTATAAAAACCCCGGTGAGGTGAGGTTATTACATTATTAAGCATAGAAATTCTAAAATCAGTTGGTGGCTCATCTGCAAAAACATCCAGAGCGGCCCCGGCGATTTTTTTGCTTTCCAGGGCCTCATATAATGCATTATAATCAATAAGTTCTGCCCTGGCTGTATTAATGAGAAAAGCACTCTTTTTCATCATATTAATCAAATTTCTATTAATTAAGTTTTCAGTTTCCTTTGTTGCTTTAACATGTAAGGATATAAAGTCCGATTTCGCTACTAACTCCTCCAGTTCTAAATACTGGACTCCCCTGTCTTTTAAATCTTCTGCTTCATAAATATCATATGCAATTACCTCTGCTCCCAGTGCAAGAGCTTTTTTAGCTACACTGCTTCCTATATTTCCTGTCCCGATTATCCCAAAAGTAGAACTACTTATTTCTCTTCCCTCTTTGCCAAGATCCCAATTTTCCTGCCGCATCTGACGGTCTTTACCCGGAATATTCCGGGCCAGGGCAAAAGCAAGTCCTATGGCATATTCGGCTACAGCATTATTACCATAACCTTCAATATTTAATACCTTTATCCCCTTGCTGGCGGCATAATCAACATCAACTAGATTCCACATCCCTGTACCCAGAAATTGCAGTATCTTTAAATCTGGAAGCTGTTCCAGGATTTCTTTTGTAAATTTTGTCAGGGCAAAAAATATTACCTCAGCACCCTCTGCCCGTTTAAGAAGTTCCTCTTCAGTTTCAGGTTTATTATCATATACCGTAACTGACCCTAAATCATTTAATGGTTTGAGATCAGTCTCATCTTTAATTATTTCTTCTTCATCAATAAAAACAAACTTCATTTATTAATCACTCCAATCTGTATATACTTAGTTTATTCAGTCTACGGTACTAACTCAACACCCTTATAATACCATCCTATCTACTATCATCACATCATTTTTTTCTGCTGCCATATTAAACAATCTTCCGGTTCCCACCGGATCAGTGAGAGCAGTTGTAATTATTTCTGCTGCCGGTTTTTCAGAATTAAGCCGATGTGGAGAAAAACTCCACACCAGCCTATCTTCAGGTATATCGAGTTTCATTCTTTGTTTCCCATAGTTTATTTCCAATTCAAGACATCCTTATCTTTATAATACTAGATGAGCGGCAATTACAAGTAAAGGAATTGCCAGGATGGTTTTTTCAACAAAGATAATAAACAGGTCTTTAACATCCAGAGGTATGTCAGAAGTAACGATTAAAGTACCGACCTCAGTCATGTAAATAATCTGCACAATCGATAAACCACCAATAACAAACCTGGTAAATTCAGATGCAATATCCTGGGCCAGTATTGCTGGTATAAACATATCAGCAAAACCGACTATTGTTGCTGGTGCTGCCGCAAAAGCCTCAGGAACACCCAGAATTTTTAAGTAATAGGCAAAGGGATAAGATAACCAGTTAAAAACAGGAGTAAAGGTGGCGATTATTAAAGCTATCGTTCCCCAGGCAATTACCAGTGGAGAAAGTTTAAATATTATCCCCAGAAATGTATCAGTTCCTGCCTTAATAAGACCTGATAAAGATGGTGCTTCACTGGCAGTATCTACAGCTTTTCTAAGTCCCCATTCAAACTTTGTTATACCTTCTGGTTCAACTTCATTTATCCGTTTAGAAGTATCCGGATGATATTTGTCAGTTATTGTACTCAGGGGAGGAATCCGGGCCATTATTGTTACCACAATTATTCCTGTTGCTGTTATAGAAAGATAAAGGGGAATAAACACGTGGTCAATCTTGAGCATAGCCGCAACTACCAGAACAAACGGAAGTGATACAGCAGAAAAACAGGTAGCAATCAGAGCAGCTTCCCGGCCTGTATAATAACCTGCTTTATGTTGTTCACGGGTCAATACCACTCCAACATTACAGTTTCCTATCCAGGAAGTCAAAAGGTCGATAGCCGACCTACCCGGAAGTGTAAATAAAGGTTTAATGACACCTCGAATTAATGTGCCCGTAAAATCCATGGCTCCAAAATTCATCAAAAATGGTATAAGATAAGATGCGGCAAAGAACCAGGCGACCAGTGTAGAAACGAGCGAAAGCATTGTACCACCCGTATCCCCACTCCAGATCATTTCCGGTCCGACCTGATTGTATATTATTACTATAAATATTGCTCCAAGTATCCTGAATGTAACAAATAAAGGGGTATCATCAAATAGTGATTTAAATATAGGTATGTCGGAAATAAATTTTGGTTTAAATAAAAGATTTACCAGAGACAAAACACCTGAGATTACCACTACATATGTAATAAATATTGGTAGAAAGTTTCCCAGACCACTTGCCAGCCATTCCGAAACAACCCCAACCGGAGTACTTGTTGCACCCTGATAAGGAATAGGAAAAAGAAACATGAATATACCAAATAGTGACGGAATAAGAAACTTAAGAATCGAGCCGGTATTTAGATCAATACTGAGCAGTTCCTGATTATCTAAATTAGGATTAACTTCAGACATTATATTTCCTCCTTTGATTTTTTAAACTAGTTAAATCTTCTATCAACGGGGAAACTCATACATCTGGGACCTCCACCGCTTTTTAAAACTTCTTTTAAGTCAATTATTTCAACATTAAAACCGAGAACTTTCAACTTTTCATTTACCTCGCTTGCCTGATGATGAGAAAAAATGGTTTCATTACCTATGCTCAAAATATTGCAGGCATGAAGAAATACATCTTCCTTGGAAACTTCAATTAACTCAAAGTTCTTTTTCTCTAATAAGTCCAGAAGGTGGTCCGGTACTGCTTCTTTGCAGATTACAGCTACCTTTTCACCAACTACATTAAATATCATATCAAGGTGTAGATAGTCTTCATCAAAATCTACAGGAATTAATTTCAGTCCTGTATCATATAGAGCCAGTTTAAGAGCTTCAATCCCCAGCATATTTGTTCTGATACCCATACCAACAGCTGCTGTTTTGTCGTCAATATACATAAAATCTCCGCCTTCAAAGGTGCCCCTGTCCAGTTTATAAAATCTGGGTATATTATATTTATTCAGGACTACTTCTGCCAGTCTATGCTCTCCCCAGTGAACCGGTTTAAGGTATCTCCCAAATATAATTCCCTTGGGAGTCGTTACACCTAAATCCCTGGTATTAACTTCATAGGGATAGCGGGGATGGGTCTCAGCCATTAATACTTCAACATCGTAAGATCTGAAAGCCTCTACAAATTCATCATGCTCCTTACAGGCCCTTTCTCTGTCTACATCCTTGCCACCTTTACTGTGTTTTTCTGCTATAACATTAATGGGATTATTAATTGATAGATATTCCGGCCGGCAGAGCAAAACCTTTTCCAGTTTGCCATATTCAGAATTAACAAGCGGCATATTTTAACCTCCTTAAGCAAATATTATCTTAAACATCCTTGAACTTATTTTCTATATCCGGCAGTATCTCACCCCCCTCTATGATAATATTTAAACTATTATTTACCATATATTCTTCCATAGTGGTATCAAATATTTTTTGTATCTCAGAAACAGGGTGTACCTTAATACTGCCTGAGGATAATCCACAGCTATATAAACCATCACTTACAATAATTATTTTCGCCCTTTTCTTTACTAAACCTGTAGCATAGGCTGCTGCTGCTGCAAGTTTATCTCTAATCTGTCCAGAATCCAGTAACCTACAAATTTCTGAATTACTTTTATTAAGTAACCGGGCAAATTCCTCATGTTCCCCGATTCCTTCGGGACAGGGGGTAAGTAAAATAATTATTCCCCCTTCCTTGACTGCTTCACCGGCTGAATACAGAGCCTTTCCCGCCTGCCACAAATTTAAATCAGCAGGATAAGAGTCTATTAAAACTACATCTGATTTATCTGGCAAAGGAATATTAAAAAATTTCTGGGCCTTTTCTATTCCTACTCTGTGGGCTTCTACCGGATCACCTGCAACCAGGTCAATTACTTCTTTTTGAGCATTCATAATAACATTAACAATAAAACTCAAACCCACTTTCCCTGCTACTTGATAAATACTTTTTAAGGCAATATTTTCTGTTGACCCTATTTTAATATCTTCTTCACCCATTAACATTAGATGAGTTGCTTCATTAGTCTCCTGACCACAAACTCCCGGTACTATTATCTTTCCACCACCGGACCAGCCGCAGTAACGGTGTGGTATAATATTCCCCACCCCAATAACCATATCAGCCTCAACTACTAGCCGGTTTACCCAGATTGGAACATCGTTTTCTGTTTCTCCAATATATACAAGGTTATTCCTGTTTTTATAATCATGGTTAATAACATCAATATTTTCAGTTAAAGCAGAACCGATTTTACTATATATTTCATTTTTGTTCATAGAACGGTGAGAACCATTTGCAATCAGTATTTTTATATTATCCCGGCTGATTTTTGCTTGTAGTAAATGCTCAATAATTACCGGAATTATCTCTTTTACCGGAGTAGGTCTGGTAATATCATCACAGATTATTAAAATTGATTTCTTACCCCCGGCTAAATGCACCAGGGAATCAGTTCCAGTCGGTATATATAATGATTTATTTAATTCTTCCTGTAAATCAATTTTCCCCACTCTATTTAATTTTGCTATACCTGAAATATGCTTATCCTCAACTCTAAGATTAATTATGCCGCTGTCACCATAGGGTAAACATATATTTTGTAGAGTCATTCTACTTCACTCATTTTAATAGAATCCCATTATTTTAGGTATGAACATCGGTATAAACGGGAAATACGTCATAATCAATAAAACCAGAATTTCTACCAGTAAAAATGGCAGCACCGCCCTGGAAATAGTATTAAGCTTAATCTTACTAATACCACAGGCAACAAAAAGGCATAAACCCAGAGGGGGAGTAATTAACCCAATAACCAGATTCAGAACCATAATAAAACCAAAATGAAGGGGATGGACTCCCATCTCAACAGCCAGAGGTGCTAAAACCGGTGCCAGAATAATTATAGCTGCCCCTGCTTCCATAAAAGTTCC
>JADQBU010000039.1 GCA_016278435.1 Halanaerobiales bacterium | reverse complement strand
TTCTCCCTGGCCCTTCCATATGATGGCCCGCCAGCTTGGAAGTGATCTTTTTGATGAAGATGGTAATCTGATAATTGATAGACCTGAAAATGCAAAAGTGCTGGAATTTATGCAGGATCTGGTATACAAACATAAGATCGGTAATATTGTTGGCCATTATGAAGAACCTACATTCCATGATGCCATGAATAAAGGTACTTATGCCAGCCTGTTACCGATGCCCTCCTGGCATATGTCCAGATTTACCCAGTTTGAACCTGAACTGGCGGGAGATATTGTAGTAAGACCTATTCCCGCCTGGTCAGAAGGCGGACCGCGTTCGGCCATGGGTGGGGGAACGATGACATCGATTACTGAAGGAGCAAAAAATATAGATATAGCCAAAGGATTTCTGGCCTATGCCAAGATGACAACACAGGCGGGTATTGATATCTGGACAAAACTAAATTTTGACCCGATTGTAGTTTCTGCCTATGATGCTCCGGAACTGAGTGAACCCTTACCCTATTTCGGCAATGAAGTCGTCTTAAATGTTATTAAGGAGATACAGTCAGAAATTCAACCTCTACATCTTACTGATCTTTATCCCCGGGCCAATGACATTCTGCAGAGTGAAGTGATTTTCGAGACCATTGAGCAGAATGTAGACCCGGCAGTATCCCTGCAGAAGGCAGCAGAGAAGATCAAAAGCGGTAATTAGAAAGCACAAAATCATATAACAGAAACATATAATTGTCCCTCCGGTTTATATTATTTGACCGGAGGGATGAGTTACATCCTGGTTGACGGGAGGTTCGGCCCAAGATGTTCAAAAAATTATTTTACAATAAGAAAATTATGCCCTGGGTTTTTATATTTCCCTTCCTTTTTATTTTTGCTATCTTTAAAGCAGTACCAATTATATATGCGGCGTTTTTAAGTTTACATGAGGTGAATGGACTTGTCGGTGGAGATTTTGTTGGCCTGAAAAACTATATCAGGATTTTCAGTGATAGCGAGTTTTATACTGCATTGATAAATAATACTAAATATATGGTTGGCACAATGGTAACATTGATACCAATACCGCTGGTACTTGCAGTATTACTTGACAGTAAATTTTGTAAAGGGAAGAATATTTATAAAGCAATATTATTTATACCTGCTCTTGTTTCCCTGGTCATTGCTTCTGCAGTATTCAGGATATTATTACATGAAGGGGATACAGGTATTTTAAATAGTATTTTAGGCTGGTTTGGCATCGGGCCACAGAAATGGCTGGTAAATCCCCTTTTAACTATACCATCAATTATTTTGATTGCGACCTGGCGCTGGACCGGGGTCAATATTATATATTTCCTTACCGGCCTGACCGGTATAAATCAGGAGATGTATGAAGCGGCTTCTATTGATGGCGCTAATGTATTTCAGCGGTTTTATTATATAACTATTCCTTTATTAAAACCGATAATTGTTTTTGTAGCAACGTTGAATCTTATTGGTGGTTATAAGTTGTTTACTGAGGTTTATGTATTATGGGATGGTGGTAACTCTCCGGGACAGAGTGCTTTAACACTGGCGATTAAGCTTTATAGAGCCGCATTTTCCTATTTTAAAATGGGTTATGCCTCAACAATAGGGTTTGTTATGGCCATTATTATCCTTATTTTCTCTCTAATACAATTGAAATTGACCGGTTTCTTTGAGGAAGAGTGAGGTGAAAATATGAAGCAAAATAAATATAATAGACTAAAAATTGGATTGATGATAACTTTTTTTGTCATAATTTCATTACTATATCTGATGCCGATTTTATGGATGTTTATATCTTCCTTTAAAACTTCCGGGGCATTATTTACTACTGGATTTAGATTAGCGATTAAGGATATAACCTTTAAAAATTATCTTGATTTAAGTTCTATTCCCTTCGGGCGCTGGTATATTAATAGTCTTATCTTTGCTGGTGGTTATATAACTTTTGGTGTTTTTATCTGCAGCCTGGCCGGATTTGCCTTTGCAAAATATGATTTTAGATTTAAAAATATATTATTTCTGATAATAATTGCTGCCCAGATGCTGCCAATTCACATGCAGTTAGTACCTCTTTTTGTTATGCTGGCTAAAATCGGCTTCATTAATAACTATATAGGCTTAATTTTACCGATGATTGCTAATCCTTTCGGCCTGTTTTTTGCAAGACAGTATATGGTGGGAATACCGGATGATTTATTAAATGCAGCCCGTATAGATGGAGCCTCAGAATGGCAAATTTATTTACATGTAGTACTACCGATCTCTAAACCTGTATTAGCAGCTCTTACTATTTTATTTTCATTATTTGCCTGGAATGAATTGATATGGCCCCTGGTAGTAATGAGGACGGAAGAGATGTTTACTTTATCTGTCGGCCTTTCAACTATGGTGGGAGGATATGAACCTCAGTATGGTCTGTTGATGGCCGGTTCTGTATTAGTAATCTTCCCGATAATAGCTTTATTTTTATTAATGCAGGAACACTTTATTTCCGGCCTTACTGCCGGAGGAATAAAGGGATAATTTTACGCTTAAGTAGCAGTACTTAATAAGCAGGTGGAAATAAATTTAATTGAGTAATTCATAGAATATCTATCACAGTAGGAGGCAAATAATATGACAGTGAATAATGGGTATTTAAAGGTGGTCCCACTGGAAAATATAAGTCTTAAGGGTGGCTTACTGGGGAATAAAAATAGATTGGTAAGAAAAGAAGTAATCCCCTATCTGTGGAAGGCCTTAAATAATCAGCTTCCTGGTACTGACCCCAGTAATGCTATTGAAAATATCAGGATTGCAGCCGGTGAAGCAGAAGGTGAGTTTATAGGTATGGTGTTTCAGGACAGCGATGTAGCAAAATGGCTGGAAGCAGTAAGCTATCAATTAACCACAAACCCTGATCAAGAACTGGAAAGATTAGCTGATAGTGTAATTGCTTTAATTGAAAAGGCTCAACAGCCTGATGGTTATCTTAATACATATTATATAATTAAAGAGCCCGACAAAAAATGGACTAATTTAGCGGAGTGCCATGAACTTTACTGTGCAGGTCATATGATGGAGGCTGCAGTAGCCTATTATCAGGCAACCGGTAAAAGGAAACTACTTGATGTTATGCTGAGCTTTGCAGATCTAATTGCTGAAAAATTTGGAACAGAAGAAAATAAGATAAATGGCTATCCCGGACATCAGGAAATTGAACTGGCCTTAATAAAATTATACAGGATAACTGAAGATGAAAAATATAGAGATTTAGCGAAATATTTTATTGATCAACGCGGCAAGAAACCTTCCTATTTTAAACTGGAATGGGAAGCTAGAGGTTGGACCAGCCACTGGCCTGATCAGGATAAAATTTCTGAGCTGGATTATTTCCAGGCTCACAAACCCGTTCAACAGCAGAATGCTGCAACCGGTCATGCGGTCAGGGCAATGTACATGTATAGTGGTATGGCAGATTTGGCCCTGGAGACCGGGGATGAAATACTTATTCAGGCCTGTCAAAGACTCTGGGATAATGTAACCAGAAAAAAGATGTATATTACCGGTGGAATTGGCTCCAGTGGACATCTGGAGTCATTTACCGTGGATTATGACCTTCCCAATGATACTGCCTATGCAGAAACATGTGCTGCTATCGGTCTGGTGTTTTTTGCTCAGAGGATGTTCCATTTACAGCCAGGAGCTGAATATATTGATATAATGGAAAGGGCTCTCTATAATGGGGTTTTAAGTGGAATATCTGAAGACGGACAGAAGTTCTTTTATGTAAACCCACTGGAAGTACTGCCTGAGGTTTGTGAAAACAGAAATGATCATAAGCATGTTAAACCAACCAGGCAAAAGTGGTTTGGCTGTGCCTGCTGCCCCCCCAATATTGCGCGCTTACTGGCTTCAATAGGGGAATATATTTATTCATATAATGAAGAAAGCATATATGTAAATCTATATACAGAGAGTACTGTCGATGTCAGGATAAAGGGCGAAGACATAACCATTAAACAGGAGACTGATTACCCCTGGAAGGGGAAGGTGAATTTAAAAATAGTAACAAATAAAGAGGTTGAGTTTACTCTGGTCTTGAGAATTCCCGGTTGGTGTAGAAAAGCTGAATTAGAAGTTAATGGTGGGCAAATTGATATATCTGATTTAGAAGATAATGGCTATATTTATATAGATAAGAACTGGGGTAATGGAGATCAGGTAAACTTGAAGATATCTATGCCTGTTGAAAAGGTATATTCCAATCCTCAGATACGTGAGAATATAGGTAAAGTAGCTATTCAGAGAGGTCCTGTTGTTTACTGTCTGGAAGAAGCAGATAATGGAAGTAATTTAGCTTCCATATATCTACCTGTTGATACAGAGCTTAAACCAGAGTTCAGGGATGACTTTCTAGGTGGAGTAACTACCATATCCGGTAAGGCAGTGAAAATTGATAAGGATAACTGGTCTACTGATTTATATTCAACTGAAAACTACCAGTATAGATCGATTAAAATTACCGCTGTACCTTATTTTGCATGGAATAACAGGAAGAATGGAGAGATGCTGGTCTGGCTTAATAAAATGGATTAATTCAGACACAATAACTGTCTCATTCATGAACGGGCAGAAGGCGATAGTTTCTTTGCCGGTATTGTAACAGAAGAAGATTATTATAAACAGGGGGAGACTGAATGAAGGAAGCAAAAATTTCTCTACATAAAAATTTTACTACCGGGAAAATCGATGAAAGGATATTTGGTTCATTTATAGAGCATCTGGGTAGGGCTATTTATACAGGAATCTATGAACCCGGGCATCCTACTGCTGATAAAAATGGGTTTAGACAGGATGTAATAGAACTTGTGAAAGAGTTAGATGTGCCGATTGTCCGTTACCCCGGGGGGAACTTTGTCTCTGGTTATAACTGGGAGGATGGGGTAGGGCCTGTAGAAAAGAGGCCTAAAAGGGCAGAGTTAGCCTGGAGAACCATAGAAACCAATAAGGTTGGTACAAATGAATTTATAGAATGGGCTAAAACTGTCGATACTGAAGTGATGATGGCTGTTAATCTTGGAACCAGTGGAATCGATGCAGCTCGTAATCTTCTGGAATATTGTAACCATCCCGGTGGGAGTTACTACAGTGATTTAAGAAAAGAACATGGTTATGAAAAACCACATGATATTAAAACCTGGTGTCTGGGTAATGAAATGGACGGCCCCTGGCAGATAGGCCATAAGACGGCCGATGAATACGGTAGATTGGCTTTAGAAACTGCCAGAGCTATGAAACAGGTAGACCCTTCTATTGAGCTTGTAGCCTGTGGTAGTTCCCACAGGAATATGCCCACATTTGCTGAGTGGGAGTCGGCTGTCCTTGACCATACCTATGAATATGTAGATTATCTGTCATTACATGCTTATTATGGAAATAGCGATAATGATCTTCCCAATTATCTGGCCCAATCAATAGATATGGATCTTTTTATCAAGTCAGTAGTCTCCATATGTGATTATATCAAGGCCAAAAAGAGAAGTAATAAGACTATAAATCTATCCTTTGATGAATGGAATGTCTGGTTTCATTCAAAGGAGGTAGATAAGAAGATCGAACCCTGGACAATTGCACCTCCTCAATTAGAGGATATTTATACTTTTGAAGATGCTCTACTGGTTGGATTGATGCTAATAACACTGTTAAAACATGCAGACCGGGTAAAAATTGCCTGTCTTGCTCAGTTGGTGAATGTTATTGCCCCGATAATGACAAGAGAGGATGGGGAAGCCTGGAGACAGACAATATTCTATCCTTTTTATCATGCTTCAAAATATGGCCGGGGAATTGTTTTACAATCAATCATTGACTCACCAACATATGATTGTAAGGATTTCAGGGGAGTACCTGTGCTTGATGCGGTAACGGTACTTAATGAAGAAACCGATGATTTAACAATTTTTGCTGTCAATCGTGGTCGGGAAGATGACCTGGATTTAATTTGTAATCTTAAAGGTTTTACAGATTATAAAGTAATAGAACATCTTGTTCTTGAACACGTAGATATAAAAGCTACCAATACTGAAGAAAATCCTGATAATGTTAAACCTCACAGGAATGGAAATAGTTCTTTTAATGATGGGTTTCTAAAGGCTAATTTGCCCAAAATATCCTGGAATGTAATCAGATTAGCGGGAAAAGGGTAGGAGAGGTATTGTTGAGATGTGAATATTTAAATTTTGAACAGGAATAAGTGGGTTGTCTTAAAAAGAGACAACCTTTATTATTTTAACAGGAGGATTTTCAGTTCCAATGAAT
>JADQBU010000013.1 GCA_016278435.1 Halanaerobiales bacterium | reverse complement strand
ATCTGGGAGACCGGATCGGGATGAAAGCCGGAAAAAAGCGCATATCTATCTTCGGCCTGCGCCCCAGGTATTCATCAATTATCATTACCGTTTTAACCGGGGTTGTCATCGCCGGACTTTCGATTTCCATTCTCCTGATGACTTACAGTGGTCTGCGGGAAGCCCTGCTCAATATTAATGAAGTTTTGCAGAGGCTGGAAAACCTAAACCAGCAGTTAACCCTGAAAGACCAGGAATTAACAGATATGAAACAGGAGATAGATAATAAGGTACAGGAACTTGCCGCCCTGCAGGAGCAGAGGAATGACCTGCGGGATAAACTGGCTTCGACCCAGGCTGAATTCGAACAGGTAAAGGATAATCTGGAACAGGCCCGGCAGGAAATAGATACCCTGGAAAGTAACCGTCAGGAGTTGGAAAAAAGAATCTCTAACCTTCAGAATCAGCGTGAAGAACTGGAGAAAGAGATCGACCGCTTAAATGACCAGATAGCCCAGCTCAATCAGGATTACCAGCAGGTCAAGGAACTGGCCAGTCAGTATCAGGCCGGAATGATGTATTATATGGGAGAAGATATCGTTTATCAACGCGGAGATATAATTTATTCTGATATAATTAAAGGTGGTCAATCTGAGGAAAAGACGATTACAGCTCTGAATGATTTTCTGAGCAAGGCCAATGAAGAGGCCAAAAAGCGGCAGATCCAGGTCGATGAAAAGAGCGGTATGGCCCTCTGGTTGAAGACAGAGGATATCATGAACGCTGCTCGTGTACTATATAATATGGAAGAGGGTAAGAAGGCGATCGTCAGTCTGGTGGCCCGGGTCAATGTACCCAGAAATGACAAACTCTATGCCAGTTTCTTGCTTAATAAGAACTTCGTAGTCTATGAAAAAGGTGCCCTGATTGCCGCCAGGACCATAGATGCTGACCAGGAGGCTTCGGCCATCGAAAACAGCCTGGAACAGCTGCTGGATACGGTTAATAGTGATGCTATCAAGAAGGGGATTCTTCCTGATACCAGAGGACAGGTAGGGAGTCTCGATTTCAGCCGTTTCTATGATATATTGAATCAGATTAAGGGGATGAAAGGAAAGGTTGAGGTCAGGGTTTATGCTGCAGAAGCAATCTGGCGGGAGGACCGTCTCAGTGATAACATGGAGTTTAAAATTGAACTAATAAATGGAGTGGGAAGTAATGATAACAATACTGGCGATTGATCCCGGACGGAGTAAAACGGGTGTAGCTGTAGTTCGGGAAAATCTGAATGTACTGGAAAAAAAGATTATCCCGACCGACCGGTTACCTGTAATTATCGGTAAATTACTTGCAGATTATAAAATAAATCTAATTGTTACCGGGGATGGAACCTATTCCCGGGAATTGCAGGAAAAGATAAATGAGAAAATAAAGGGAAAACTGCCAGTGGTGGAGGTAGATGAAACTCATACAACAGAACTGGCAGAGCAGAGGTATAGAGAAGAAAAAGGTCAGGGCTGGCAGCGATTATTTAACATTATTAGCTGGAAACCTTCCCGACCTCTTGATGATTATGTGGCAGTAATCCTGGCTGAAAGGTATTTTGCTGGGAAATAAACCGGTACAATAGTAAAATGTTTATGTAATTCTCAGCAAGAAGGTGATTTGATTATGGCAAACACTCAGGAGAAAAATATATTCTATAAAAGGTTATTAATCTTTATCTGGCACGGCTTCTTTCTGGCCTTAACTATGTCTATGCTGGATTTCAATACGGTATTTCCGGCACTGATCAGTGAACTGATCGACTCCAAGATCATTTTCGGTCTGCTTTATTCTATCATGCTGGGTGTCCCCTTGATCTTTAATCTGATCTTCAGCCATTATCTACAGTATTATCAGTATAAAAAGAAATTTTTACTGACAGGTATCTATCTCAGGAGTCTGGCCTATTTAGGTATGACAATCTTCACCTACTTTTTTGCCCGTGAGAATCCACTGCTGGTAATCATCAGCTTATTTTTCTGGATCTCCCTTTTTTCTCTGAGCGGCGGGTTTGCCGGACTGGCCTTTACCGATATTATAGGCAAATTATTTACAAGGGAGCAGCGGGGCCGGGTTTATGCCTATAAGCAATTTACCAGCAGTTTTGCTGCTTTTCTGGGAGGTTTCATTATTTCCAGGATTTTCACCACTAACCGGCTCGATTTTCCTGCCAACTACTCACTGGCGTTATTTATCGGTTTTGCCGGGTTATTTGTGGCTTCACTGGCCTTCTGGCTCATCAAAGAGCCTCCTTCTAAACTTGAAAAAAAGGAGAGGGAGCCATTGAAGACCTTCATTAAAAATATTCCAGTTATTTTAAAGAGGGACAGTAGATTTACCAGGTTTATTGTGGTAGAGAACATGACCAGTTTCAGCCTAATGGTTTTACCGTTTTTCATGGTCTTTGCCCGTGATACCTTTAATATCGATGAAACCTATATCGGCAGGTATTTGCTCTTTCAGGTGGCAGGCACCATTCTTTCCAACCTTTTCTGGGGCTATATTTCCGGCAACAGAGGCTCAAAGATGGTTGTCAGGACCTGCATCTTTCTGGGGAGCCTGATTCCTGTGTCGGCAATTATCCTCTCTTATTTTGGGCCTGACATCTATGCAGTTGTATTTTTCCTGATAGGCTTTATCATCAGCGGCCGCCGGATAGGATTCGATCCTTATTTTCTGGAGATTGCTCCGGAGGAAGAGAGGACCATTTATCTGGGGGTCAGGGGTACACTGAGTGTATTGGTAGTGCTGATGCCGGTCGTCGGTGGCTTCTTTGTAGAATTACTGGGTTATTATTTTACCTTTATTACTGTCAGTGTTGTCATGCTATCGGCCTTCCTGCTGGTAGGCAGGGGAGAAGAGACCTGTGGAAATTAGCTGTATCTAAATCAGGCAACAATTACCAGGCAAAAAATCGGTTTTACTTGCAGGAATTCTTGATTTGAAGTTGAATATATAATAACAAGATGAAGATGAAATACATAAATTCATCTTAAAAAAATAAAAAATATTTTCGATTTGTTGCAGGAATTATCTCAGTTATGTTGAATAAATAATAATGTGAGTCAAATAAGTCGAAAGTCTTATTATCTCGGGCTAAACTGTGGGAGAAAGGAGGTGTCCCCCGTACCACGCGGCAGAAAGAGATAATAGGGTTCTATATAAATGTTCATTGATAACTAAATAAGGGCGTAAAACAATGAGGAAACAAGGCAACTCATTGATACTTACCCCTCCTGGGTTGTTAATGAACAATAGAACTAGATTCAAATTTAAATTTAAAAACAATCAAGGGGGAAACACTTAATGAAAAAACTTAGTATATTAATCGCAATGGTGCTTGTAGTAGCATTAGCAGTGCCAACACTTGGTGCTACATTTTCTGATGTACCTGCAAGCCACTGGGCCTATGACGCTGTAAATCAGCTCGTAGCTGCCGGTGTTGTAGAAGGTTATCCGGATGGCACCTACAAGGGCCAGAGAAACATGACAAGATATGAAATGGCTATGATTATTAGCCGCGCACTTGATAACATCAATGCAGAACGCGCTGCACTTGAAGACAAGGTAAACGGTCTTGCTAACAAAGAAGATACCCTTACAAGCGCAGAAGCACAGGATGTAACAGCTATTGTTAAGGCTCTCATGGAAAAGAATGCTCCTGAAGCTGTTGAGGTACCTAAAGATCTTACAGATACCCAGGCAGAACAGGTAGCAAACCTGATCGAAGCCTTAACCTTCGAATACAAAGCAGAACTTAAGACCATGGGCGCAGATGTAGAAAGCATCTTAGCAGATGTTGACGACATCGAAGCCAGAGTTGCTGCTTTAGAAAACAAGACTCCTGCTGTTACCTTTAGTGGTAAATACAGTGTAGACTTCTCCGCTCAGGATCTTGAAGGCGCAACTGACAAGAGCGGTGTTGACTACTACTGGTTAGAGTATGAAATAGCAGTAGCAGATACAGCCTTTGGAGATGGAGTTGCTCCATTTACTACTGCTGAAAGAGATGCTTTAATTGCTGCAGTAAAAACTTATTTTGATGATGCTAATGATTATGCAGGTGCTGGTGACTATGTTATTGCTGGTCCTGGTGGAAATGTTACAGTTACCGTAGTAGAAGAAATGGAAGATCCCTATGTCTATTCCGATCCCTGGGATGATGGCTCCGATACCGTCGCAACCGATGTAGATAGTGAATTTGATCAGGAATTAACCTTCTCTACCAGTATCAACAAAGGTGGCTTAAAAGGTGCCATTGATGTCGATGTTGATAATGAAGAAGACGAATGGGAAATCGATTCACTTAAGTTAACTCTGGAAAATGATTTTGTCAAGGGTACCTACAGTGATGAAAATACCATTTCTGTTGCTGACTATGTCTTCAATGCTACTGAATTTGATGGCGTAACAGCTGAATTTAAAGACTACGGTCTCGATACCTTCTTCGGTATTGCCGATGTAGCTCCAGTTGATCCTAATGAAATATATACAGAAGAAACGGTAGATGCTGATCATACTGACGACTATGGCTACACTTCTACCGATGACGATGCCTGGGAAAAAGATGTAGTTAAGTTTGATCTGGATGATGACGACGAAGACCTGGATGACGATTTAGTACCACAGACTGAAGATGCAACAACCGATTACTATGTATACGGTGCAACAAAAGCCTTTGATCTGGCTGACTTTGCTGTAACAGCTAAATTAGTCGGTCGCCGCCGGGTAGCTGATGAAGATATGATGACCAATGTACTTGGTCTGGAAACTTCCTCAACCTTAAGCGGTATGAATGTAGATTTCGGTTTAGCTTACAGTATGGATAAAGAAATGGATCAGAATGACAGTCTGTTACGTTTTGGTATCTCCAATGACTTTGATGTAGCTACTGTTGACTTCAATTACAGAAATGTAGGCGAAAACTTTACATTCCTGGATGAAGATCCTGTTCTGACCGATGATGATGAAGATGCCTATGATTTCTATACCACTGAATCCAATCCTGGTGTTAGCGGCTATGACTTAACCGTTAAACCTGTTATCATGGAAGGTCTGGATGCAAGTGTCTTCTTTGCCAGTGTTGATGATGGTACAGATAACACCAAACTTGCACTTGACGGTTCCTATGAAGTTCTTGACGGCTTAACAGTAAGTGCTGGTTACGAAAAACTGAATGAAGTTGACGGAACAGATGAAACCAAGACAACTTCCTTTGGTGCAGCATATGCCCTGATGGAAGGTGCCAAGGCTACATTTGATTACAAGATTGCAGATCCGGTTGAAAATGATGTTTCTGCTGAAGTAGCTCCAGTTGAAGCTGCTGAAAAAGAAAAGACCATGGGTCTCGGCTTCGAATATGCTCTGAATGATTATGTAGCTGCCAATGCCAGTTATGAAAAGGTTACTAACTGGGGTTATCTAGATACATTAGGCGGCCATGACATGGAAGTAACTACAACCGGGTTCGGTATCGACTTAACTGATTATCCCGTCTACGGCGACTTGACAGCCAGTGCTGGTTTCAGTTATGAAAATGCTGAAGGTTGGAGTTATGACTATGACGAGTATGACGAAGCAACAGATACAATTGTCGCTGAAGACGAAAATGTAAAAACCACCGGCTTTACAGCTGGACTCGGTTATGGCATCGGCGCAGCTGACCTGAGCTATGACCTTGGTTATACCAAGAAAGCCGGTACCGGTGTTGGTAGTCCTGGTGAAGGTACCTACACAACCCATAAACTCGGTTTAGTATACGGTATTACTGATGCAACTGATCTTACTGCAGACTATGAATATATCAAGATGAATGCAGAAGATAATACTGAAGATTATACAGTTAAAACCGCAACTGCCGGTGTTAGCATAAGCTTCTAAGCAAGTCATAACACTAAACACAAAGTCCCGGAGATTTTCTTCCGGGGCTTTTTTATATCTCTAAAAGGAGAAAGATGCCCATGAAAAGATTAAAAATTAATAATCAGGGAATTTTACATATTATATTTTTATCCATACTAATATCGTTGCTCTTTACTTCAGCCGCGATAGCTGCCAATCTGGCCCATGAAAGGCCAGAGATGGTTTACCGGATCAGGGTGGCCAATAATATTGATTTCATGAACAGCAGGTTTTCCGGGATTAAAGTCAATAATATTCAGCTGCCGGATGTTTCTGAAATCAAGATAGATAATAATCCCTGGAGTTATGTGGTGGTTTATATCGGAATCGAGAATGTCTGGTTTTACCAGGGTAATGAGATTACTCATGCCGTGGAAGCTGGAGTAAGTATCAGGGGGACAGAGGTTAATAACCCGGA
>JADQBU010000171.1 GCA_016278435.1 Halanaerobiales bacterium | reverse complement strand
CGACGCTCTTCCGATCTTCTATTCATTTCCTCCATGACTCCAATACCATCAAGATGAGGCATAATTAAATCAAGTACCAGTACATCGGGATTTTTTTCTTCAATCTGACTAAGACCTTCATTACCATTAAAGGCAATACCTACAACTTCAAAATCTTCTTTTTCATCCAGATATTCCTTGAGAAGTTGACAAAATTCCTTATTATCATCGACTAATAAAATTTTTGTTTTATTACCCATATTTTCCTGCCCCCTTTTTACTAGTATATTTTATATTCTACATAAACTTACCAAATACCTTTTTAAAAAGTATAATTTTTACATCACATTTTTTTAAAACGGGTAAAGGGATGAGATATTTTATTTAATTGTTCATGTTTTCCAATATACTGGACTCTCTTAACATCCATTCGGCAAATACACCATAACCTCTGGCAGGATTTTTTATAAATACATGTGTAACTGCTCCCACAAGTTTATTATCCTGAACAATGGGGCTTCCGCTCATACCCTGAATAATACCCCCGGTAAGTTTTTTTAGTTCAGGGTCAGTAATGCTTATTATCATACTTTTAGGCTCCGGTGTTGTCTGATGAAAAACCCGGTCAATATTTATCTGAAACTGATCAATTTTACCACCTTTGACCACAGTATATATTTTAGCTGGTCCCTTATGAACCTGGGAAATAGCTGCTACCGGTATAGGCTTATCAAAATACTGGTTCTGGGGAACGCGATTTAATCTTCCATAAATTCCAAATCTGGTGTTTGTGTTTATAGAGCCAAGG
Organism: Halanaerobiales bacterium; assembly: GCA_016278435.1. Taxonomy (GTDB): domain Bacteria; phylum Bacillota; class Halanaerobiia; order Halanaerobiales; family JADQBU01; genus JADQBU01. The sequence goes on along the minus strand of JADQBU010000171.1, from coordinate 5,584 downwards.
ATATTTCGGGCATTAAAAAAGGTACCTCGCTTTTCTCCCGGCAAACCCCTTCTTCCATAATTTATTCCTGATATTTTGGCTTCTACAATTTCGCCCTTACGAACATCAATTTTTATATTACTATTACCTTCTGTTATCACATGACCCAGGGCACCAAAAATATTATTATCAGGTTGATAAAAGGTCAAAGTACCAACACCGGCTACCCCATCATCAACATATAAGCCAATCATATAGTCTCCATTATGGTTCCTTACAGGCTTTACTTTTATTTCTTCTATATTTTCACTACTTTTCTTGACAAGAAAAGTAATAACTTCACCATTCCCGGCAGATTCCTGGATTATATTTGAAATATTACTTTTTTTATTTGCAGTCTTTCCATTTATCTGAAGTATAGTATCACCTACTTCAATACCCGCATCTCTGGCCGGATAGTGACGTTCCCCATATTTATCTTCCACATAGGTCTGTTCAACTACCATTACACCCTTACTCCTCAGTATAACCCCGATAGCCTGTCCCCCGGGAATAACATTAATTTCGGGAATAACGCTGACTTTTATGGTTTTCAGGGGAATAAATCCAAATAGTTTCAGATTAATTTGTGATTCTCCAATTTTATCACCCTTAACTGTAAGGGGTGAGGCAGTATCAACCCTGAAGGATTCTCTACCAATTTCTCTGCCATTAATCATCAGTCCATTATTATTATTTGCTTTCATATATAAATCAAATGGCAAAGTTAGATTCAGGGTAGATTCATTATTTTCAATAATAGAAATACTTTCCGGCAAAATATTATTTATTATAAAATATGAACTTATTAATATGAATACTATTAAAAAAGCTGACATCAATCCTATTCTTCTTTTATGCAAATAACAATCACTCCCAAGCTTACAATATTAATAATCCCTTTACCCGGTTCAAAATAAAAAAAGTATCTCCATAATTAGAGATACCCAAAGGTAACAGTACTTATTCAGTTATATATTGGCAGGCTTATTTATAGTTTCGATTTCTTGTTATCTGCCATCTGCATCATTTCTTCAGCATGTTTTAATGTTGTCTCAGTCTGTTTTACCCCACCCAACATTCTGGCAAGTTCTTTCTTTTTTTGTTCCCGGTTTAAGGATTTAATATTAGTATAAGTGTGAGTATCTCTGGTTTCTTTAGTGATATAAAAATGATGGTCAGACATACTGGCAATTTGAGGCAAGTGAGTAATACAGATAACCTGCCGGTGCTGACAGATTTTATATAATTTTTCTGCCATTTTTTGAGCTGTTTTTCCACCAACTCCTATATCAACTTCATCAAAAACCAGGGTTTCAACCTGATCCAGGTCAGCAATGATCGTCTTAAGTGCCAGCATGATACGAGAAAGCTCCCCACCTGATGCTATATTAATTAATGATTTTAATTCTTCACCTGGATTGGTAGAAATCAAAAATTCAACCCGGTCTATTCCATTTTCAGTCGGACTTTTTTTCCTAAAATCAACTTTAAAAATGGTATCTTTCAGGGCTAAATCAGAAAACTCCTTCATAATCTGTTTTTCGAATTGATGGGCCTTGTTTTTCCTTAATTCAGATAATTGTCGGGCCAGATTCAGATATTTATCTTCAGTTTCCTCTTTTTCATTTTCCATTTTTCTTATTAATTTTTCTCTGGACTGGAGGTCATCATACCTACTAATTATTTCTTCTTTATATTCCAGAATCTCTTCAACACTATTACCATACTTTTTCATTAAACTATTAAGCAGGTTTAATCTATCTTCAATCTGCTTTAACTTACCCTGGTTAAATTCCAGTTTTTCATGATAGTCATTTACTTGATAACCTAAATCCTGTAACTGATAAAAGACATCATTCAACTGTTTATACATATTATTTAATTCAGAATCCAGGTCCTTAATTTTATCAATTTCTTTCATTAAGAGACCGAGCTCGTCCAGCAGAGAGGTCTGATTAAAATCCTCTCCGTTTATATTACTGTATAACTGACCTGTAATTGAAAAAATCTCTTCAATATTTGTTAATTTATTATATTGTTCCTTTAGTTCTTTTTCTTCTCCTGGTTTTAGACCTGCCTGCTTAATTTCATTAATTTGAAATTGAAGTATATCCAATTCCCGGGCTTTTTCAGTTTCATTTATCTGTAATTCCTTTAACCTCTGCTCAATTTCCTGTAATCTTTTAAATTCTTCTGAAATTTTAATAAGTAGTTTATCTGCTTCTTCTCCCAGATATTCATCAAGAAGGGTTAAATGTAGCGAGAAATCCAGCAAAGATTGGTGGTCATGCTGTCCGTGAATATCAACAAGATATTTGCTCAATTCCCGGACCATACCCAGTGTAGCTAGTTGGCCGTTAATTCTACTCCGATTTCTCCCATTTAACCTGATTTCACGTGAGAGCAATAAAATATTTTCTTCTGGTTCGATTCCTGCTTTTTCTAAAATACTATTTATCCGTTCAATATTCTCTGGTTCAAAAACAGCCTCAATATAGGCTTTTTCCTGTTCATTTCTGATAACATCTGTAGAAGCGCGGGCACCCAGTAACATATCAAGTGCACCGATAATTATTGATTTACCGGCCCCGGTTTCACCGGTAATGACATTGAGTCCTTTTTCAATATTTATATCTAATTTATCGATTAGAGCAAAATTTTTAACCCGCAGGTCTACTAACATATTCTTATCCTCCTGTTAACTCAGCATATTCTCCAATTTTTTATAAATCTCAACAGTGTTTTCTTTATTTTTTATTACAAGTAATAAGGTATCATCACCGGCAATAGTTCCCATAATTCCGTCTAGATCAGAATTATCCAGTGCCACTCCCAGACCACCGGCTGTGCCATTTACAGTTTTTAGTAAAATAAGATTCTCACTATAGTCCATATCAACTACAAAATCCTGGAACATCTTCTCCAGCCAGTTCCGGGCATCGACCTTGTTGTTTCGGTTAGGAAAAGAATACTTATATCCTCCTTTACCATCAGGTACTTTTAAAAGGCCCAATTTCTTGATATCTCTGGAAATTGTAGCCTGGGTTACTTCAATACCAGATTCATGTAATCTGGCAGCTAGCTCCTGCTGGGTTCCAATATCTTCGTTTTTTATCAGGCTTAATATCTTTAAATGTCTTTTACTCTTCAAAACAACTCCCCCTTATACGAGGCCCACCCTCATTTTTTTATGTAATATAGAATAAAATGTTTTATCTGGAAGTTTTATCAGTGAAATTTCTTTTTGAGAAGCAGTTATCCTGATTTGGTCCCCGGTTAATAGACAGCAATCGTAATTGCCATCTGCTGTAATCATCATTTTACCATCTTCCCCAGCCACTTCTATCTGTAGCCTCTCTTCTTCAGAAATTACCATAGGTCTTACATAAAGTGTATGGGGACAGATTGGTGTAATCAAGATTGCTCTAATCTGAGGATTAATAATCGGACCACCGGCCGAAAGAGAATAAGCAGTTGAACCTGTAGGAGTAGAGATGACCAGACCATCTGCTTTATAGGAATTAATAAATTCATCATTGATAAATAATTTAATCTGTACCATCCTGGCATTAGCTCCCCGGTTAAGGGCAACATCATTTAGAGCATAAGCCTGGAACCTGGTTTTGTTATCTCTTCTGACCTGAGCTTCCAGTAACATTCTCTTTTCCAGGGTATAATTCCCTGTTAATAGTTGGTTTAAAGTCGTTTCAATCTCTTCAATTTCAATTTCTGTTAAAAATCCAAGACCGCCTAGATTAATACCCAGCAAGGGTATATCTGTCCCGATAAAATGGTGAGCTGTATGGAGAAAAGTACCATCTCCACCGAATAACATAATAAGGTCGGCTTCGCTACGCATTCTGTTATAATCGGCAGAGGTAACCCTTTCTTCATATTCCTGGGCTGCTCGTTCTTCCATCAGAAATTTGACTTCATTTTTTTGTAACCAGTCAATTACCCGGGAGGCCAGAAGAAAAGCCTTTTTCTTATTAATATTTAAAACCAGGCCAACAGTTGAATTTCTGTTCATTTTTTTATCAACTCTTCATGTGCTTTTTTTACTACTTCTTCTATTTTTTGATTCCATCTCTCGAGGTCATTATTAACATTTTCATCCTTTTGAAGATGGAGCAAAAACTCAATATTTTTACTACTGGCTCCTGTTATCGGGGAAGAATCAAGTCCCAATAATCTCAATTTTAATTTATCAATAAACCTACTTAAATTTGAAATAACCTCAACATGGACTTCACTGTTCTTGATCAGTCCTTTCTTCCCTACATTTTCAGGTCCTGCTTCAAACTGTGGTTTTATCAATGCAACAAAATCACCTTTTTTTTTCAGAAAATTAAGTGCAGGTGGAATAATCAACTCCAGTGATATAAAAGAGACATCAGTGACTATCAATGGAACCTCAACAGGTAATTCAGCCGGGGTTAGGTAACGAAAATTGGTTCTCTCTATTACCTCAACCCTGTCATCTTGTCTTAATTTCCAGGCCAGTTGACCGTAACCTACATCGATAGCATACACCTTACTGGCTCCATACTGAAGCAGACAGTCTGTAAAACCACCTGTTGAAGCTCCAATATCAATGGCTTCCTTTCCTTCCGGATTAATCAAGAAAACATCAAGGGCTTTTTTAAGTTTTAAACCACCCCTGCTTACATAGGGAATTTTACTGCCTTTAATTTCTATTACAGAGTCCTGTCCAATAACTGTACCAGCCTTATCTATCATCTGGTGATTAACAATAATCTTACCAGCCATAATTGCCCTTTTAGCTTTACTACGTGTTTCAAAATAACCGTTTTCCACCAGAAAGAGATCTAAACGCTGCTTTCCGGTCATACCTGGACCTCTTTCAGTTTTGAATCCATCATTTCCCTTACTACCCGCATAATACCGCTTTGGTCCAGTCCATATTTTTCTCTCATTTTATCTGCTTTTCCATGAGTAATAAACTCATCTGGAAGACCGATTCTCCTGATCGATACACCCTCTATCTCATTTTTATTTACCAGTTCCAGTATGGCACTTCCAAATCCCCCTGCCAGTGCCTGTTCTTCAATAGTGATTACCCTGTTAAATTTACTTATCTCCTTTATAATTAAATCTTCATCCAGTGGTTTTAAAAATCTTGCATTTATAACCTCAGCAGAAATACCTTCATTTTCCAGTTTATCTGCAGCCTGAGAGGCCGGATTTACCATAGTTCCTATTGCCAGTAATAAGATATCTTCACCTTCTTTAACCAGTTTAGCTTTACCTATAGGTATCTTTTTCATTACTTTATCCAGTTTCACTCCCGTTCCTTCACCCCGTGGATATCTAAGAGCAGCCGGCCCTTCCTTATACTCTATTGCAGTATAAAGCATATGCTGTAAATCATTTTCATTAGAAGGAGCCATTATTACAAAATTAGGTATCGGCCTCAGGAAAGAAAAATCAAAGACACCCTGATGGGTTTCCCCATCACTACCGACAATACCAGCTCTGTCTATTGCGATTGTAACCGGCAATTTCTGAATACCAATATCATTTAATACCTGGTCATAAGCTC
>JADQBU010000296.1 GCA_016278435.1 Halanaerobiales bacterium | reverse complement strand
CCCCCTCTCCAGTTACATGTTTATTAACTATATACAATAATTAATTTTATGCTCATATATAACTTTCTATATTAATTAAAAGTTTCCTTTAAATTATAAAAATTATTTTTTAATAACCGGTCTTTCGACAATTCTCAGATCTATATAATCTACCTCCATCTTTTCTTCAGCTATCTTGGTTAAAACAGAGTTTAAAATTTTAAATTTCTCTATCACCTCGGTTAGATCTCCCATAAGAACCTGGACCTTTGACTTCAACTGCATGGATAATGTCTTATCATCTTTATACTCAACATACTCTATCATAGCCCTGGCTTCTGAATTCAATTCTTTCAGGGCCTGTACAATTTGCATTATTGTTTCCGGGAAAATGAGCCTCTCATCTTCAAAACTATAGCCAACACCTTTTATCAGTGGTACACTGGCCCGGGTCTTAAAGGCACCTTCTTCCAGTATGTATCCATCACTATCAAAGACGATAAATTTACCGTTATTATTTATTTTAGCAAGTGGAACCCTTTCTTTAATCTCAATTTTAAGGGTAGCTGGCAGCTGTTTATCAACCTCCAGGGATTTTACATACTTAAAGCCCTTTAATATACCCCTTATCTCATCTTTATTTATTATCCAGATATTACTTCCCTGGTAAGAGGCCAGGCTTTCTTTTATCTCCTGGCCGGTTAAAACAGCCAGTTTATTAATCTCTATACTATTGACAGCAAAAAATGGAGATGCAAGATATGATATTATTGCCAGAATACTTATGACAGCCACTATGATGATTAAAACTTTATCCTGAGACATTTCCTATTACCTCCGGTCAAGCCATCTCACGTAATTTTTTCATCCTTTTTAATAAGATTTCTCCGACCTTATATACATCTCCTGCTCCAATTGTCAAAATTATATCCCTTGGTCTAATTATTTCCTGCAGATATCCGGCGGCATCATTTATATCCTGGATATAGTCTACTGTTATATCTGTATTGCGTGCTATCATATCTACAAGATCCTGAGCCTTTACTCCGGGCAAAGGTTTTTCGCCGGCCCCATAAATATCTGTAATAATCAGATGGTCTACTTCATTAAAAGACTGGCTAAAATCCTGCATTAAATGTTTTGTTCTGGAATATCTGTGGGGCTGAAAAACCGCAATTACCCTTTCATATCCAGTATTACGCGCTGCTTTAATAGTTGCTTTGATCTCTGTTGGATGATGTGCATAATCATCAACAACCAGTATATCTCCGATTAATCCCTTCTTATCAAAACGCCTTTTAACACCTGAAAATTCTTCCAGTGCCTGCCTGATATCTGTAAAACTTAGACCAAGAAACATCGCTGCCCCGATTGTGGCCATTGAGTTCAGGATATTATGTTTACCTGGAATCTGGAGATTGATCGTACCCAGTTCATTCCCACGATAATCGACTGTATAATAGCTGCCAAATGGTAGTAGTTTGATATCCCGGACCTGGATATCTCCTTTATTAAAACCATAGGTTAATATATTTGGCCTACCCCGGTCAACCAGGTTCATTATCTCTTCATCCTCAGCCCAGAGAATCGCCTGTCCTTCAGGTGGTATTTTATCGATGAATTTTTTAAAGGTTGTAATTAATTTTTCCCGGCTATCATAATAATCAATATGGTCTAGCTCCATATTGGTTACAATCACAACCCGGGGGTCAAAAAATAAAAAGGAGCCATCACTTTCATCAGCTTCAGTTATGAAATAATCCCCATCACCAATCCTAACATTACCACCAATATTCTCCAGTTCCCCTCCGACCATAACTGTGGGGTCTATTCCTGCCCTTTCCAGAATAGAATATAACATAGAGGTGGTAGTAGTCTTGCCATGAGTTCCAGAAATTGCAATACCGGTCTTATCTTTCATAAACTCTGCAATCATTTCCGCCCTCTTTAAGACCGGTATCCCCTGTTTGCGGGCATAACTTAATTCACTATTTTTTTCAGGTATAGCATTTGAAACCACTACCAGGTCAGCATCTTTGACCTGTTCTGCAGAATGACCTATATATATTTTTGCACCTTTTCCCCTCAGTCTTTTTAGCAGATGATTGTCTTTTAAATCAGACCCGCTGACCTGATATCCTTTATGTAATAAAACTTCGGCTATACCACTCATCGATATTCCACCGATTCCTATTAAATGAATTTTTTCTTTTTTCATAACCTTCCCTCCTCTCATAATCAATATATATATTATACTTAACTGCCTGTTTTTGTGTCTGCAATCTTTCTTATTTCTTTAACCAGCTTATCCCGGGCTTCAGGCCGGCCCAGTTTGCGGCTATTTCTTTTCATTGAATTCAGTTTTAGCTGATCAGCAAATAATTTCTTGATTAAACTTACCAGAAGTTCACCATTGAGTTCTTCATCCAGAATAACTTCTGCCGCTCCATTTTCTTTCATATTACGGGCATTAAATTCCTGATGGTTACCTGTCGCATAAGGATAGGGTATTAAAATTGCTGGAATACCTCTGGCAGTAATCTCAGCCAGACCGGTAGCTCCTGCTCTGTAAATAACGAGGTCTGCAGCAGCATAGGCCCATTCCATCTTATCAAGATAGGGCATAATCTTTATATTGCTGCTGTCATCCAGTTGTATTCTATTATTATCAATTTTTAGTTTTTCTATTACCTGTTGATAATTATCTCTACCTGTTATATATACAATCTGCAGCCAGGACTTACCGTAAAACTCCCTGCATACAGTCTCCATCGCCTGATTAATGCTGGACGAACCCTGGCTTCCACCAAAGACCAGCAGGGTCTTTCTACCAGGATTAAGCTTAAGATTTCTTATCCCTTGCTGCCGGGATGTGTGTAAAATCTTTTCCCGGACAGGATTACCGGTTAAAACAAATTTTCTCTCTGCTTTACCGGGAAAATGTTCTCTTGCCCCCGCAAAATTAAGGGCAATTTTATCTACAGTCATCGATAGTAGACGGTTGGTTACCCCGGGGTAGGCATTCTGTTCATGAATAATTGTAGGAACACCCATTCTGGAGCCGGCCAGGACAACCACACCTGATACAAATCCACCGGTTCCCAGAATTACATCAGGCGCAAAATTTTTAATAATTCTACGGGCCTGGAAAAAGCCCTTCATATTTTTAAATAGCGATTTCAGAATCTCAGGAGTAATCCGCCTGGGAAGTGGGGCTACTTCTACTGCAACAAAATCAAGCCCATTACCGGGGACAATTTCACTTTCCATCCCCTGATTTGAACCAGTATACAGTACCTTCCACCCCTCTTCTTCCAATTTTAAAGCAATGGACAGTGCCGGATAAATATGCCCCCCGGTACCACCACCTGTTATTAGTGCCTTCATAATCCACCTCAGTCTATAGTATTCCTAGAAATATTCAACAATATACCAATTCCTGATAACATAATTACCAGGGAAGTACCTCCATAACTGATAAATGGTAATGTTATTCCTGTAATCGGCATTGATGAAGTAACAACTCCAATATTAACTATAGCCTGGAGAATAATCATCCCTGTAATCCCGACCGCCATAATTGAGCCGAAGGTATCAGTTACTGAAAGAGCTATCTTTAATCCCCGCCAGGCCAGAATAAAATAAAGGGTTAAAATTAAAAGAGTACCGATTAAACCGAACTCTTCACCCAGGATGGAGAAGATAAAATCTGTTCCCGGTTCAGGAAGATATAAAAATTTCTGTCTGCTATTTCCCAGACCTACTCCGAAAATACCACCTGACCCCAGGGCCAGCAGTGACTGAATGATATGATATCCAGTATCGAGTGGGTCCTTCCAGGGATTTAAAAAGGCAAATAATCTCTCCCGCCTGTAATCCTCTGTCAGGATAAAATAAACTATTGCTGGCAGACCTGTTCCACCCAGTAGAAAGAGATGTCCCATTCTAACCCCACCTGCAAATAAGATCAGGACAAAAGAACCAGTAATTGTTACCGCAGTTCCCAGGTCGGGTTCCAGTAAAATCAACCCAAAGATCAGTGCCAGAATAATAACAAGAGGAAGAACACCTTTTTTAAAGGAATTTATTTCTTCCTTCTTTTTAGCCATAAAACTGGCGATATAGATTACAATAGCTATTTTGGCCAGTTCTGAAGGCTGGATTCTAAATGATCCCACTCCCAGCCATCTTCTGGAACCTCCGGCAACTCTACCGATTCCGGGAATAAGTACTATTATAAGCCCTGCTAAAGTTAAAAACAGTATAATTGTAGCAAAACGCTTATATATATGATAATCAATATTCATTAATATTAACATTACAATAATTCCAATAGCCGCTGATATTAACTGCTGCTTAAAAAGATAATAACTATCTCCATATAAATTATAAGCTCGAATTGAGCTGGCACTCAGGATCATAATCAGTCCGATCCCCATCAATGTTAATACTACAAATAAGATTAGATAATCGGGAACATTATCTTCATTCACCGTTAAAATCCCACCTTTAAATTAGAATAGTGCTTTTTTAGTTTCTGTTACAAACTCCTGGCCTCTGACTTTATAACTGGAATACATATCCCAGCTGGGACAGCCGGGAGCCAGTAATAAGCAGTCTCCTCCCACCAGCTGTTTACTGGCTGTCTGGACTGCCTCTTTCATGTTCTCTACCTTATATATATTTCTAAAACCCTTATTTAACACAATATCTGCAATTTTATCTCTGGATTCCCCCATTAAAACCAGAGCCTTTACCCTGTCGGCAATAACTTCTGCCAGCAGATCAAAATCAGCCTGCCGGTCCTGTCCTCCGGCGATTAAAACCAGGGGACAGGAAAAACTTCTAATGGCCTGTATAGCTGCATCCGGATTAGTTGCTTTGGAATCATCGATGACAAGAATTCCCTGCTCAGTTTCCCCGATATACTGTAATCTGTGTTCTTCCGGGGCAAATTTCTTGACAGATTCCCTGATAACTCCTATCCCCACTCCCAGCAGCCTTGCCGCCAGAACGGAAAAAGTTACATTCTGAAAATTATGCCTCCCCCGCAGAGGGATATCTGCAGTAGATAATATCTTCTCTTCTTTCCTATCCGGTAATTTAACGAATATATTATTATTTTGTAGATAAGCTCCCTTTTCAATTGCCTTCTCCATGCTTACCCCATAAATAGCCGCCTGACTATCAGCCGCAGCTCTGCGAACGACTTCCTGATCGACATTGATCAGGGCCATATCTTCTCCGGTCTGGTTCTCAAAGATTCTTTTCTTGGCCTGCCAGTAATTATCTATACTTTTATGCCGGTCAAGGTGATCAGGTGAAAAATTGAGAAATATACTTAACCGGGGACGGAAATTCTTGACAGTCTCAAGTTGAAAAGAACTTACTTCAACAACTACCCAGTCTTTTTCTGTCAGGCCGTCAATAACACTGATCAGGGGAATACCAATATTACCGGCGACCTCCACCCGGGAGATACCGGAATTCCTTAAGATATCACCCAGTAATTTTGTTGTGGTCGTTTTTCCATTGGTCCCTGTTATAGCAATGATACCGGCCCGGGTAAAGTTATAAGCCAGCTCTATTTCACTGATTACCGGAACTCCCTTCTCTGCAGCCTGCCTGAAAAATGGAATATCAAGGGGTACTCCAGGGCTTACAACAATTAAGTCACTGTCCAGACTTTTTTCTCCATGTCCATTCAGGTCATAATCCAGATCATATCCAGCAAGTAAAGCCATCTCCTCTTCCAGCTGTTGTGGACCCTTTGTATCAGATACAGTAACCACTGCTCCGGAATCGGCTAACATCCTGGCTGCAGCTACCCCTGTTCTCTTTCCCAGACCGATTACCGATATTTTCTTGCCTTTAACATCCATAATTAGCTTCCCCTTCAGTCTTTAGATTAAGATTATATATATTTCAAATTCAGATTACACTATTTCATATCCGAAATGTATATTTCCAATATATTTCATTTTTATAAGATTACCATATAAAAGCTTATCAATCCCAGAGAGGCAAAAACGATACTGATTATCAAAAATCTGGTAACTATCTTGCTTTCTGCCAGACCTGCCAGCTCATAATGATGATGTAAAGGTGCCATTCTCAGAATTCTTTTTCCCCCGGTTATTCTGAAATATATGACCTGTACAATAACGGAAATTGTTTCAATCACATAAACCCCACCAATAATCAGGAGTATTAATTCTGACCTGGTTAATACAGCAAGTGCAGCAATCGCTCCCCCCAGTGATAGGGAACCAACATCCCCCATAAATACCTGGGCCGGATGGCTGTTAAACCAGATAAAACCGAGACAGGCCCCGGTCACACTAAGGGCAAACAGAGTCAAATTATTCATATTTAAAGCAGAGGTGATTACAG
>JADQBU010000166.1 GCA_016278435.1 Halanaerobiales bacterium | reverse complement strand
TAATAGCAATAATTACCAACGATCCCAGCAGAGGGAGTGAGAGATCGGGGACCCGGTTTTTAAGAAATATCGAGACGGCGATGGCCTCACTTGACATAGAGAGAACCAGCCCTGTCCAGTAAACCCAGCCTACGACAAAACCGGCAAACCTACCGTACATTTTTTCACAGTAAGTTCTAAAGGAGCCCGGGGCCGGGTCGGCAACGGTCATCTCTGAAAGAGAAAACAATATTAGATAAGTTAGTAAACCGCCCAGTAGATAAGAAACAATTATGGCCGGTCCTGCTGCCTTGATTGCGATTGCTGAACCAAGGAAGAAGGAACCGCCGATTACAGTTCCCAGACCCATCATCGTTATCTGCCAGGCAGAAAGACCGCCTTTGTCTTTATTATTTAACATGTCTGATTCTCCTTTAACTGTTTGTAATAGTATTGTCAGGTTAATATGAATTTATAAGGAAAGGTGATAAAAATGAAGATTACACAGGCTACGGATTATGCTTTTAGACTGGTTTTATTTCTGGCTGAAAATCAGGGAGAAACCATAGAAGCTAAGTATATTGCGGAATCGGAAAATATACCTGGCCGCTTTTTACATAAGATTGGTAGGCTGCTGCAAAAAGCTGGGATAATAAAATCATACCGTGGTAAAAATGGTGGCTATATGCTGGCCGGGAGACCCGGGGATGTAGCCCTTAAAGATATAATTGTTGCCATTGAAGGCGATATCTTTGTCAATAAATGTCAGTATGATCCTGATGCCTGTAACAGAAATGCTACTGAAAATTGTGTGATTCACCGGGCTCTTAATTCGATATGTGGGGTACTGGCGGAAGAACTGGACAAATATGATTATCAGAGGCTGATTGAAGAAAGTAATAACTAAAAGAGGGAGAGTGATTTTTATGTTTGAATGGAAGGAAGAATACTCGGTCGGAATCGATAAGATCGACAAACAGCATCAAAAATTACTGGAGATTGGTAGGGAGATTGTTTATGTTCTGGATAATGCTCAGGAAGGGATAGACCAGTATGATGAGATTATTTCACTACTGAGTGAACTGCAGGAATACACAGTTTATCATTTTAATTCAGAAGAGGAAATGATGTATAAACATGATTTTTATGAACTCGGTAGCCATAAATTTCAGCATAAGATGTTTGTCAAAAAGCTGGAAGATATTGATCCTGACAAGATTGATGAGGGACAGAAGGGTTTTACACTTGAGATATTAAACTTTGTGGCTAACTGGATAGGAAATCACATTATGAAGGAAGACCAGAAATATGCGGAGCTTATCAGTGAGTAAGAGACAACAAATTGAACCGCTATGTACAGCCCCCTGTTAATAACGGGGGGCTTTCAGAATTATTATATTAACCCCATTCTTCATAGTCATCCATATAATCATAAAGTAGATCAAGGACCTCTCCGAAACGCTGGAAATGAACTACTTCTCTTTCTCTCAGGAAAGAGAGGGTATCTATAATCGCTGGATCATCAGACATATCAATTAGATATTCATAGGTTGCCCGTGCCTTTTGTTCGGCAGCCAGGTCTTCCTGAATAGAGGCAACTGGATCTTCATGTGATTGGATATAAGATGCTGTCCAGGCATTTCCAAAGGCATCAGCAGGATAGTTAGCTCTTCCGTGTTGAGCATAATGTGGTGCAAATCTTGTATTTTTCAGTACATCTGCCGGGATACCTTCCACCAGTTTGTAAACCAGTGTGCCTATTATTTCAAAATGGGCCAGTTCTTCAGTACCAATATTATTTAGAGTAGCTTTCCCCTCAGGAATCGGCATTGTATACATCTGTGATATATATCTCAATGAAGCTGCCAGTTCACCATCAGGTCCCCCAAACTGCGTAACAACAAGGGATGCATAGTCCGGGTCCTGTCTTCTGACATTAGCAGGATATTCAAGTATTTTTTTGTATTCCCACATAGATTTATACTCCTCCTTTCATTAATATTTAATTTCCCAGGGCCATGGTTCCTCTATCCACATCCAGGGATACTCTGCATTTTCATAACTGGCATAAATTGGGCCATATCTTTCCTGATACCTTTCTACAAGTTTATTAAAGCGGGATGCAAATTCATTATGCAGATCAAGAACAGGTCGACAGGTTGGATGAGTATTTAAAAATAAGACCGTTTCTATCATGGCAAAATTTAACTGCATTATTTCCCTGAGCATTTCAACATTTACAGGGGATCCCGGTCTTCTATTTCTATCCATTATTTTTCACCTCCAGTTTATTTTAATAATATCCTCTTGGACCAGGTTGATATGGCATATACAGTTCTGGATAAAGGGTGCCCTGTTTGAGGGCGCGGGCAGGTGTATAGTGATCTGTATACTGCTGATAGGGGATATAGGCATGTGCCAGTCTGACTCTATCCATTTCAAATCCTGAAACGTATTGTTTTTCTTCCTCCATTCTTAATACCTCCTTTTTACAGGATACATTTTTACAGTGTAGTGTAAATATCTGTTTTATATTATGCAGTAGGGCTGATAAGTGTACGTTGATTTTCGACCTAAATTCAAAAAGGGATAGGCGGAGGGTCGTAATTGACAAAATATGTAAAAATGTGCTATAATATTTCCGAATAAAGAAAATATTTAAAGCAGTATCAATTATTTAAAGGAGAGTTCCGGGCAGGGAGGCCCGGAAATGTTTTCAAGGAGGAGAATAAAATGAGAATTAATGCCAATGTCCTGGCCCTGAAGGCAAATAACAGGTTAGTTTATGTTCAGAAAAAGAGGGCAAACTCCCTGGAAAAACTTGCTTCAGGTTGTAGGATTAACCGTGCTGCTGATGATGCCGCAGGTCTGGCTATAAGTGAAAAATTATTATCCCAGATCAGGGGTTCAGAACAGGCCAGAAGGAATGTGCAGGATGGTATATCCCTGGTTCAGACAGCTGAAGGTGGTTTAAAAGAGACGACAAAAATCCTGCAGCGTTTAAGAAAGATTGCTGTACAGGCGGCCAGTGACACCAATTCTGTAGAGGACAGACAATTTATGCAAAATGAAGTTGAACAGCTGGTAGCAAAAATTAACAATATTGCCCGGAATACCAGATTTAATACCAGAAAACTGCTCGATGGTTCTTTCCGGGGGGATATTCAGGTTGGTCCCAACCGGGAGCAGTCGATTTTGATTGAGATCGCCAGTATGGATTCCCGGGCTCTGGGAATGGAGGGATCTGGTAGTAATGTGGGGTCTATCGGCGGGGAGACCGGGCTAGTTGAGGGTGGTGTCGAGACAGCGCTAGATATCTCTTCATATTCGGGAGAAGCAGGGACTGTCAGTTTTGAATTAAGTGGTGATTTTACAACCGGTTATAGTGAGGATACCACCAATCTTTCCGGTATAGGCAGTACCACTATTTCCAGTGGTAGTTACAGCCAGGAATATACTGATGGGATTAATATAACCTATAATGAAGATTTAAATGCCTTTGGAGCATCTGTATCTGAAGTTGAGGTTATATCTGGATCAGGAGGTTCTCAGACTAGTTGGAATGTAGCTGACCCCGACAGTGATGGAACTTTTACAGCTGTAAATCCCGATAATGGTGATTCTTTTGATTTTACCACTGATTATCTCTCCGATGGTGAGACCTTATCATTTACGGTTAATGAAACAGGGGAATATACTGGTAGTATTGATTATACAGCAACTGATGGTAGTGTCGAAACGATTGCTCTGACTAATTTTGACCCGACCTCCGGTCAGGATCTGGTTACTACCTCCGATGGATTGACCCTTGATTTAGCCGACAACCTGACAGCAGCTGCTGTTGGTAAAACGGTCACTTTTACTATCGGTGAGGGGACTGAAGGAATAAATGTGGAAACAAGAGAAAAAGCAAATGCTGCTATCAAGACTATAGATAAATCACTGGGTTTAGTAACAGGTGAACAGTCGAAACTGGGGGCATATCAAAATAGGATGGGCCATATCATGAATAATCTGAAGTCTTCATATCTGAATTTAAAGGCAGCCAACTCCCGGATTAAAGATACGGATATGGCCCGGCAGATGCTAAAATTTACCAGAAATCAGATTTTAGAGCAGGCCGGGAATGCCATGCTGGTTCAGGCCAATCAGACACCTGAACTTACCATTCAGTTATTCAATAGTATATAGAGTTAAACAAAATTAAAGTTTACATAAAGGATGGTTGCATGTATCAATTAGATCTTAATAATATGATAAAAGGAACGATAAAAGTTCTATCTTCAATAATTGAAGAACGGGATGCCTATACACTGGGTCACCAGCAGCGGGTAGCAGAGTTGGCCCTGGCAATAGCCAGAAGACTGGGATTAAATGATTCAAGATGTCAGGGGATAAGATTGGCTTCCCTGATTCATGATATCGGCAAGATAAAAATTCCAGCGGAAATATTGACCAGGACCACCCCCCTGACAGAGACTGAGTTTGATTTAATAAAAACACATTCTCTTATTGGGTATCAGATTTTAAGGGAGATAAGTTTTCCCTGGCCGGTTGCTGAAATGATAAAACAACACCATGAAAAACTGGATGGGTCCGGTTATCCAGAAGGTTTGACAGGTGATGATATCCTTTTAGATGCCAGAATTATTACTGTAGCTGATGTGGTAGAAGCCATGAATTCACGTCGACCCTATAGACCGGCACTGGGACTCAATAAAGCTCTGCTGGAGGTTGATAAATATCAGGGGCAGTTATATGACCCAGTTATTGTAAAGGCCTGTATCGATATATTTGAACTAAATAGTGATTTTTTCTCTAATAATCAAGTAACAAATTCTTTGTAAAATACATAGTCTAGTAATAAATAGTGAAAGGGGGGTAGTTTATGCCGGATTCACTGGAACTTGCAAATAGAATATATTCCCGGGAAAGACAGTTGAATCCTCTGTATGGGAGACTGGAAAATGATCTGTCCGGTACCCGTTATGCCCGGACTGTTCAGCAGTTGCGTTCATTACAGCAGAGGCAACTGGATATTATGGATGACTTGATTGAAAGATTGGAAGAGGAGGCACCACCTCCAACCGGGGAAAGAGTTTTTGCCCAGCATGTATTACAACCTGGTGAAACCCTGTCTGTACTTGCCCAGGAATATAATACTTCTGTATCAAATATCAGAAGAGTTAATCCCGGTTTACCGGAGGAACCAAGACCAGGGCAGGTTGTAAATCTTCCAATCAGGATTCCGGAACCACCTGCTAGTTCATATAGATATATAGTTATTAGAGGGGATACTCTTTATCAAATCTCCAGGAGATTTGGTACAAATGTGGAGACACTGGTGCGGTTAAATAATATAGCTGACCCAGATGTAATCTTCCCGGGTAGAATTTTAATAATACCAGCCTGATTTATAGTTTAAATTAATAAACCAGGAATTTTCACTTCCTGGTTTTTATAAGCAAAAATGGACAGGCAGTCGAAAAAATTTAATTGAATATTGTTATGTCCAGAAAAGGTATAATAAATATAATACACTTTGCTTCAAAAGATGTTATAATTTAATTATAACAGGGATCTAACAAGAACTAGGAGGGGTTATATTGTTAAAAAAATGGGCATATGTCATTCTTATTGGCCTTCTGATTATACTGGCCTGGGCCGCTGTAACCAATATCAACTATAGTTATGATGGCAGGGAAACTACCCAGTTGACACTTAATGACAGGGCGGTTAAAGAGTTTGAACCAGAAGTAGCGGTGGTTACCATGGGAGTTGAAACGACTAATGAAGACCTTAATCAGGCTTTTGCAGAGAATAATAATAAAATGGATATAGTTGTAAATAGACTAAATAATATTGAAGGAATCAATGTTAAGACTCTCAATTACCGGATAGATACCAGAAGTAGGCTGGAGAAGGATGTTGAGACCAATTATTATTATGTTCAGAATTTAATTGAGGTTAGAACAGAGAAAATAAATGAACTGGGCTCAATAATACAGCAGGCTGTTGATAGTGGGGTTAATCAGCTTCAATCTATTGATTATCTACTGAAAAATAAAGAAGAAGCCACGCGGCAGGTTACAAGTGAAGCCATTAATAGTATCAAGGAAAAAGCCGGCTTTGTTAGCAGGGAAACCGGCTATGAAGGCTATTTAGTTAAAAATCTCAATATTAATGACCAGGTCTCAGTACCGGATTATTATCCTCAGCTCAAGATGGAGGCAGCTGCCGCCATTCCGCCGATTTCTCCCGGTAAAATAGAAATTACTGTTACTGTTAATGGTACCTTTGAATTGAAATAGAAAATCAATAACCGCAGTATATACTGCGGTTATTATTGTGAATTTTGTTTACTATTTAATTACATTACAGAAATTTAGCCAGGAAAGCCTCGTCCTTTGTCAAAGGGCGGGGATGAATT
>JADQBU010000203.1 GCA_016278435.1 Halanaerobiales bacterium | reverse complement strand
GCCGATCGCCCGTCCGGATATTGATGACCTATATATTGCTGAAGATGAAACTGCTACATATACAGCTACAGTTGAAGTTAAACCGGAAGTTACACTGGGGGAGTATAAAGGACTGGGAGTGGAAAAGGAAGAAGTGGAATTAAAGGATGAGGAAGTTGAACAACAGTTAGAAAATATTCAATCCAGATACAGTCAACTGATAAATTCCGACAAAGAAGAAGTAGAAGATGGGGATTATGTAATTATAGATTTTGAAGGTACTATTGATGGGGAAACATTCCCTGGAGGCTCAGCAGAAGAGTTTACACTGGAAATAGGTTCTGGAAAATTTGTACCCGGATTTGAAGAAAAACTAATAGGGATGAAGGTAGGAGAAACGAATACAATTCAGGTTACAATGCCGGAAGATTATAATGCTGAAGATTTAGCCGGTAAAACTGTAGATTTTGAAGTTTCAATTAAAGAGATTAAAGAAATTAATAAGCCTGAAATAGATGATGAGCTGGCCAAACAGGCTACGGATTTTGATACTATAGAAGAACTAAGGGAAAATATTAGAGAAAATTTACAGACTGATAAAGAGGGAAAAGCAGAAGAACAGTTCAAGACCAGGATTGTTGAAAAGGCAGTTGAAAATGCAGAAGTGGATGTACCCGGGGCTTTGATTGAGCAGGAAGCAGATAAAATGCTGCAGAACCTTTCCATGGGCTTATCCCAACAGGGTATGGAGTTAGAGGATTATTTTGAATACATGGATATCGATGAAGAAGGCTGGCGGGAAAGAAACCATGAAAGTGCTGCCAGAATGGCCAGGAACAATCTTGTTCTTGAAGCTATTGCTAAAAATGAAGGAATTGAGATTACTGATGAAGAATTAGATAAGAAGATAGAAGATCTGGCTGAACAGAGTGAACAGGATCCCAAAAAGGTAAAGATGATTTTGCAGATGCAGGGACAGCTGGAGGATTTAAAAGAGGGGATGCTAGTAGAAAAAACAATCGATTTTCTAGTAGAGAATAATTAGGTGTTTAAAACGAAGAGATTCGGGAATAATTAATTAAAGGAGGTAAATTTACAATGAATCTGATTCCAATGGTAGTAGAGCAGACAAATCGTGGGGAACGCTCATACGATATTTATTCCAGACTTCTTAAAGATAGGATTGTTTTTCTGGGTAATCCTGTTACTGATGATTTAGCGAATGTGGTTATCGCTCAGTTATTGTTTCTTGAAGCAGAAGATCCAGATAAAGATATATTCCTTTATATAAATAGTCCGGGAGGTTCAGTAACAGCAGCCCTGGCTATGTATGATACCATGCAGTATATTAAACCAGATGTTGTAACTATCTGTATGGGGCAGGCAGCCAGTGCTGGGGCACTTTTACTGGCAGCCGGAGCAGCAAAGAAACGTTATGCCCTACCCTATTCCAGAGTAATGATTCATCAACCTGCCGGCGGTATTCAGGGCAAAGCCTCTGAAGCAGAAGTCCACATCAAAGAGTTGATGAGAATCAGGGAGACCCTGAATGAAATTTTAAGCAAACATACAGGGCAGTCTATAGAAAAAATTCAGAAAGATATTGAACAGGACTATTTTATGACTGCAAAAGAAGCCATGGAATATGGTATAATAGATGAAGTCATTACCAGAAATGAGTTGAAAAAGAGAGGTGATTAAATGTTCAAATTTGGGGATGAAAAGGGACAGTTAAAGTGTTCCTTTTGCGGTAAATCTCAGGATCAGGTACGTAAATTAGTTGCCGGTCCCGGAGTCTATATCTGTGATGAATGTATTGAGCTCTGTAATGAGATAATTGAAGAGGAGCTCAGTGATGATATTGAATTCAATCTGCAGAGCATTCCAAAACCCCGTGAAATCAAAAACATACTTGACCAATATGTGATAGGACAGGAAAGGGCCAAGAAGTCCCTCTCGGTCGCTGTCTATAATCATTATAAAAGAGTAAATTCTGATATGAAAATTGATGATGTTGAACTTCAGAAGAGTAATATCTTAATGGTAGGGCCGACCGGTTGTGGGAAAACATTACTGGCCCAGACCCTGGCCCGGATTCTGGATGTACCCTTTGCCATAACCGACGCAACTTCGTTGACAGAAGCGGGTTATGTGGGAGAAGATGTTGAAAATATACTACTGAAATTAATCCAGGCAGCCGATTATGATATTGAGAAAGCCGAACGTGGAATTATTTACGTTGATGAAATAGATAAAATTGCCCGCAAGTCGGAGAATCCTTCGATAACAAGGGATGTATCAGGAGAAGGTGTACAGCAGGCACTGTTGAAAATTCTGGAAGGAACTGTAGCCAGTGTTCCTCCTCAGGGAGGAAGGAAACACCCCCATCAGGAGTTTATTCAGATTGATACCACGAATATTCTCTTTATAGCCGGCGGGGCTTTCGACGGCCTGGAAAAGATAATTAAGTCAAGGGTAGATAGTAAAGTGATGGGTTTTGGTGCAGATATTAAAAAGCGCAAAGAAAGTAAAAATATCGGTGAAACCCTCAAGCATATTTTGCCGGAAGATCTGCTCCATTATGGTTTGATACCGGAGTTTATAGGTAGAATGCCGATAATTGTTACTCTGAATGAACTGATTGAAGAAGATCTGGTTAAGATTTTAACCGAACCAAGAAATGCTATAGTCAAACAGTATCAAAAGTTCTTTGCTATGGATGATGTAGAACTGGAATTTAAATCGGAAGCACTTACAGCGATTTCAAAAAAAGCGCTTTCCAGAAATACCGGTGCCCGCGGGCTCAGGGCTGTGGTAGAAGAAGCTATTCTGGAGATCATGTATGATCTTCCTTCTCATCCTGAGATAAAAAAGTGTATCATTACACCTGGGGTTGTTGATAAAAATGAACAACCCGAGTTAATAAGTGTGGATGATAAAGAAGAGTCTGCATAATCTGCATATAAAATAAATAATAAACAGGGGCATTAATATTATTAAATATTTCTGCCCTTTTTTTTATTTAAATTTATCCCTTCCCCCGGGGATAAAAAAATTAAAGAAGGATATACTAAATTTTGAGAAAAAAATTAGGGGGCTAGATTTGTGGAGTATGCTTTAAACATTTTTACACTTGTCCAGTTTTTCTTTGCAGTTGTAGTCGGACTTTATTTCTGGAATTTGCTCACCAAACAACAGGGAAATAAGAAAGCAGTAATCAAGGAATCAAGGAAAGAGATGAACAAGTTAAGAGAAATGCGGAGAATTTCTTTGACTGAACCTCTGGCTGAGAAAACAAGACCGGCCAGTTTCGATGATATAATTGGTCAAAAAGAAGGCCTGGAGGCCCTGCAGGCTGCTCTGTGTGGAGCAAATCCACAGCATATTATTATCTATGGTCAGCCTGGGGTCGGTAAAACCGCTGCAGCCAGACTGGTGATGGAAGAGGCTAAAAAGAGTTCTGAATCGCCATTTAATCATAATTCCAAATTTATTGAACTGGATGCTACTATTGCCAGATTTGATGAAAGAAGTATTGCTGACCCTTTAATTGGTTCAGTTCATGATCCGATCTACCAGGGGGCAGGACCGATGGGTATGGCCGGCATACCCCAGCCTAAACCGGGAGCGGTTACCAAAGCTCATGGAGGTTTGTTATTTATTGATGAAATCGGAGAACTCCATCCCCTGCAGATTAATAAACTTTTGAAGGTACTGGAGGATAGAAAGGTTTTTCTGGACAGTGCCTATTACAGTGAAGAGAATGATAAAATACCACAATATGTTCATGATATTTTTCAAAATGGATTACCAGCAGATTTCAGGTTGGTAGGTGCAACTACCAAACAGCCTCATCAGATTCCGCCGGCAATTCGCTCGCGCTGTCTTGAGGTTTTCTTTCGGGATCTAACCCAGGAAGAAATCAGAATGATTGCTGAAAATGCAGTCGATAAAATAAATTTCAGGATCGATGAGCAGGGGCTGGACCTGATAGCAAAATATGCCGGGAATGGCCGGGAAGCAGTAAATATGGTACAGTTGGCCGGAGGTATGGCTATTAGAAATGAGCGCAAAGAAATTATAATTGAAGATATTGAAAGAGTTATAAATAGCGGCCGTTATTCCCCGCGTCCGGATAAAAAAGTACATAGTTTTCCTCAGATTGGAGTTGTAAACGGACTGGCAGTTAAGGGTGCTAATTCTGGAATCTTGCTGGAAATTGAGGTTGCTGCCATCAAGGTTGGTTCCGGCCAGGGACAGATAAAAATAACCGGGGTTATTGATGAGGAAGAGATGGGTGGAGGCGGACGGACTTTCAGGCGCAAAAGTATGGTTAAAGAATCAGCTGAAAATGCCCTGACTGTTCTGCGAAGAATAATGACGATTGAATCCCGGGATTATGATATACATATTAATTTACCGGGTGGGATACCGATAGATGGTCCCTCAGCCGGGGTTTCTATGGCAGTTGCCATATACTCTGCCCTGGCAGAAAGACCAGTTGACAATAAGATTGCAATGACCGGTGAAGTCTCTATCAGGGGTTTAATTAAACCAATCGGAGGTGTGGTCTCCAAGATTGAGGCTGCCCTGCAGGCCGGGGTAACACGGGTATTAATCCCCGAGGATAACTGGCAGAATATGTTCCATAAGTTTTCTGATATTGAGATTATTCCGATCCGGACCCTGAAAGAAGCTGTTGAGCAGGCCATAAATTCCGGGGAAGAGGAAAAATTAAAATTCAAGACAATCTCATAATTATAAACAAAATAAAAGGCAGCATTTTATATGGCTGTCTTTCTTTTGCCTTTTGGGATAAATAATATTAGTCAGCGTGAAGAAGGAAATACAATTTTTAACTAGAAATATAGTATTGAGGTGAAGATGATGGCTGAAAAAAATGATAATAATAGAGAACAGATGTATCCACTACTTGCTTCCAGGGGAGTAGTAGTTTTTCCCTATATGGTTGTGCCTCTGCTGGTGGGAAGAGATAAATCAGTTGAAGCCCTGGAGGAGGCAATGCTGGCAGATAAAAAGATTGTTGTAGCTGCCCAGAAAGATGAAACCGTTGAAGAACCGGTAAAAGATGACTTATACCGGGTTGGCACTATTACTGAAGTAAAACAGCTTGTCAAACTGCCGAATGGGATGATCAAGGTAATAGTTGAGGGGATTGAAAGGGCCAGGATACTGGAATTTACAAAAATAGATCAGTATTTTGCGGTCAGTATTGAGACATTTAAAAATGAAGAGATGGAGGAACTGACCAGAATAGAAGCAGACAATGAGGTTCAGGCCCTGCTCAGGTCTGTTATCAATGAATTTCAGAAATATGTTAAATTCAATCCAAACTTACCGGCAGAAACCGTTGTTTCTGTAGTAAATATCGAGGAGCCCGGCCGTCTGGCTGATGTAATTGCTTCCCATCTGGAACTTAAATATAAAAAAGAGCAGAAATTACTTGAGGCTATCTCCTGGAAGGAGAGGCTTTATACCCTACTGGAAATACTGAATAAGGAGATAGAGATTCTCAAAATCGAGCAGGATATAAATAAAAAAGTAAGGAAACAGGTAGAAAAAACCCAGAAAGAGTATTATTTAAAAGAGAAAATCAAGGCTATTCGGGAAGAACTGGAAGAAGATGGGGAAGATGATGAAATTAAATACTATCGGAATAAGTTAAACCAGTTTCAGTTGCCGGAAAAAGCAACAGAAAAAGTTGAACAGGAAATAGATAAACTTAAAAAAACACCGGGAATATCACCTGAAGCTACTGTGATTCGCAATTATCTTGATTGTGTGCTGGATCTTCCCTGGAACAAGGAAAAAGAGGAGAAGATCGATATTAACCGGGCTGAAAAAATCCTCAATGAAGATCATTATGATCTGGAAGATGTAAAAAGAGAATTCTGGAATTTATTGCTGTCAGGAAACTGGCTCCATCCAAGAAAAGTCCCATTTTATGCCTGGTGGGTGCACCGGGTGTTGGTAAAACATCACTGGGGCGTTCTATTGCCAGAGCCTTGAACCGTGATTTTATCCGTCTTTCTCTCGGTGGAGTTAGAGATGAAGCAGAGATAAGGGGCCACAGGCGTACTTATATTGGTTCCCGCCCGGGTAGAATTATAAATTCAATGCAAGATGCAGGCAGTATGAATCCGGTCTTTCTTCTGGATGAAGTCGACAAGATGTCAGCAGATTTCCGTGGAGATCCGGCTTCGGCCCTGTTGGAGGTTCTGGATCCGGAGCAGAATTCCGAGTTTACTGATCATTATCTGGAACTGCCTTTTGATCTATCACGGGTTTTATTTGTTACAACTGCCAATGTTACGGGGCCGATTCCTGCACCCTTACTTGATAGAATGGAAGTTATTGAGATTCCTGGATATACAGAGTTTGAGAAAGAAAAGATTGCAGAAAGGCATCTTATTCCTAAAATCCTTGACAATCATGGACTGGA
>JADQBU010000399.1 GCA_016278435.1 Halanaerobiales bacterium | reverse complement strand
ATACTTGGATTTGGAATTTTATTCCTGGGTCTATCTACTATGAAAGATACAATGGAACCCCTCCGGGATTCTGTTTTTTTTGTAAATTTGATGGGGAAGTTCGGGGTTTACCCTATACTTGGACTTATACTGGGAACATTTATGACGATTGTGCTCCAGAGTAGTAGTGCCAGTATCGGTATCTTAATGAGCCTGGTATCAGTGGGGATTCTGGATTATCATGCAGCTATCCCCATATTACTTGGGGATAATATTGGGACAACTATCACGGCGTTACTTTCCAGTATCGGTGCTAATAAAACAGCCAAAAGGGCTGCTGCGGCACATGCTGTATTTAATGTTATCGGAGCCAGTTCTGTGGTTGCGCTCTTATATCTTGTGCCTGATTTTTCTGGTATGGTTAATTCCATTGTCGGTAGTTTGTCTCATATGGTAGGCCAGAAACCGGATCAGTTAAGGATGATAGCCAATACCCATTCGGCTTTTAATATTATTAATACTTTAATCTGGCTGCCATTTACCGGTCTTATGGTCAAGATTGTTAATAAAATAGTACCTGGAAAGGATAAAATGACGATCAAGAGGGGCCTTGTATATCTTGACGAGAGGATGCTGGAAACCCCTAGTATGGTCATGGAGCAGGTTAAGAAAGAATTAATCCGGATGCATGAAATAGCACGTGATATGGTCTTTGAATCCAGACAGGCTTTCCTTGATAGAGATATTGAAATGGTAAAATCAATTTATAATAAAGAGGAAGTTGTAAATGAAATCGAGGAAGAATTGGTTGTCTTTCTGACTAAAATTCCGCAGGCTTCACTACCGGCTGAAGATTCCAAAATGATTGATATGTACTTTGCAGTTATCGATGATATAGAAAGTATTGCTGATGATGCCAACAGTATTGCAGAGTTAACAAAGTACTCTGTGCAAAATGAAATTGACTTTTCCGGTTTAGCCCGTGATACACTTGCAGAACTATTTGATTTTATTTTAAATACTCTGGAGGAATCCATAAACCTGCTTAAAGTTGAAGACCTGGAAATTGCACCGGTTCTTATTGAGGCAGAAGAAAAAATGGATCAGCTGCAGCTTAAGTATAGGAATGAACATTTACAGAGGCTTAATAGTGGGGCGTGTGTTCCCAGTGCAGGCATAATCTATATGGAAATAATCGAAGATCTTGAACATATTAGTGACCAGTTTGCCGACATTGCCCTTGATTTTCTGGAAAAATAATGATCGGGAGGTATCTGGATGAACAAGATTCTGGTGATTGATGATGAACAAAATATTAGAGAGCTAATTAAGTTTAACCTGGAGTCAGAAGGTTATGAGGTGATTACCGCTGCAGATGGACAGACCAGTCTGGATAAGGCAGATGATACAGTAGACTTAATAGTTCTCGACCTGATGTTACCAGAGATTGACGGTCTCTCTGTCTGCCGGAAAATAAGGAATAGTGTTAAATACAATAAGATTCCAATTATCATGTTAACAGCTAAAGGAGAAGAAGTAGATAGAATTCTGGGACTGGAGATGGGGGCAGATGATTATCTAACAAAACCATTTAGCCCCCGGGAATTGATAGCCCGGATCAAGGCAATTTTACGCAGGGTTAAATCTTTTAATGTTGAAATGGAAGATGCTAATATTGAAGAAATTTTGCAGGGTAATGGTCTGGAATTAAATATTGCCAGTCATGTTTTAAAGAAGGATGGAAAGGAAATAGACTTAACTCCCAAGGAATTTGACCTCCTGAAATTATTAATATCAAACCCCAGCAGAGTATTTACCAGAGAAATATTACTGGAAAAGATCTGGGGTTATGAATACTCAGGTGATACCAGAACGGTGGATGTACATGTCAGGCGTTTAAGAAAAAAGCTCGGTGATAATTACATCACAACCATCAGAGGGGTGGGATACAAGTTTGTTTAACTGGAAAAAGATAGGACTCAGGAACCAGTTTTTTTTAATTTTTGTAATTATTCAGATATTTATCCTGGGTTTTATATTTTATTATTTTATTCAAAATCATATAAATTTTTATTACCAGCAGCTGGAAAATAATCTCAGGAATCAATGCAAACTTATTATAAATAATGAAAAGATTGATTTTCAGAAGAAATCTCCGGCAATTATTGACAGCTGGGTAAAAGAGGTTGGTAAAGATATCGGCACCAGGATAACGATTGTCAGAAAGGATGGTACTGTCCTGGCTGATTCAAATCATAATCCAGAACAGATGGATAATCATGCCGACCGTCCCGAAATAAAAGAAGTACTGAATGGAGCTGAAAAGGGTGTATCTTCTCGCTGGAGTAATACTCTGGCCGAGGATATGTATTATGTAGCCTATCCTCTGGTTAAAAATGGGGATATAATAGGTGTAGTTAGGTTGGCCCGGTCTGCCGCTGATATTAAACAGACTGTGATCAGAGATATTAAAAGTTACTTTTATTTTTTAATTTTAATTTTGCTAATAACTATTTTACTTGTCTGGAAATTCAGTGCCAGTTTAATAAAACCAATAACCAGGATGGCTGAGATGGCAGGTAGTATAGCCAGTGGGAATCTGAAGGAAAGAATAGAATTAAAAAGTTATGATAATGAGGTCGGCTTTATGGCCCGGATGTTTAATTATATGGCAGAGCAACTGGAAATAAAGATTGATGAAATTTCTGATGAGAAAAACCGGGCAGAAGCGATTCTATCCAGTATGAGTGATGGTGTTATTGCTACTGATCAAACCGGGAAAATAATAATGATAAATCCTGCAGCCTGTAAAATGTTAAATGTAAACTCTGAAAATGTGGTAGATAAGGATTTAATTGAGGTTGTCAGAAGTTATAAAGTCGATGAGTTTTTGCAGCAAGCTATCGGGGATAATGAAAATTTCACTGAAGAGATTACTATGAAAAATCCAGATAAGGTAATTTTACTCTGTAATTTTGCCCCTGTCACCAATGAGAAAAAGGAAGTAGCTGGTGGAGTGATAGTCTTTACTGACATTACTGAATTAAGGGAACTGGAACAGATCAGAAAAGATTTTGTAGCCAATGTTTCTCATGAGCTTAAAACTCCTTTAACCTCAGTTATTGGATATGTTGATACGCTGCTTGATAATAAGATTACAGATTTAAATACCATTGAAAGATTCCTTAAAATTATTAAAAAAGAAGCAGACAGACTGGCTTTGCTTATTACAGATTTATTGAGTCTGTCCCGGGTAGAAAATAAAAACCCAGATCTGAAGCCGAACAGACTGGATGAGGTTATTGAAAAACCTATATCTATATTAAGAAATAGTGCAGCAGAAAAGGGGATTACTATTGTCAGGGAGATAGAAGATAATTTGCCTCTGGTTTTAATGGTTCCGGGTCAGATTGAACAGGTCTTAATTAATCTGATCGATAATAGTATTAAATATACATCTGAGGGTGGAACAGTAAAGATCAGGGCTCATCAGGAAGATGACCTGGTATATATTGAGGTTGAAGATAGTGGAATAGGAATTCCAGCTGAAGATTTAAACCGCATTTTTGAACGTTTTTACCGGGTCGATAAGGCCCGGTCCCGGGCTCTCGGTGGAACCGGTATCGGGTTATCTATAGTAAAACATATTATCCAGGGTCATGATAGTAAGATAGAAGTAGAGAGTGAACAGGGTAGTGGAACTTTATTCAGATTTTATTTAAAAGTAGCCTGATGTCGAAAAATATGTTTCTTTGATTATATACATCAGTACAATTCTGTAATATAATAGCTGCAGGAGGTGTACAGAATGCAACATGGAAGGTTTTCATCTGTTTTCTGGGGGATTTTAATTGTTGCGCTGGGTATTATTTTGATGATGAACAACTTTGGAGTAACAGATGTAGATTTAGGTTATTTAATATCAGTTTTCTGGCCGCTTATTTTGGTCTTCTGGGGTGTGCGATTACTGCTCTTCGATAATAAATCAGGGAAAAGTAAGGGTAATCTCATACTTGGAATAATTGTTCTACTCCTTGGATTTTCAATTCTGGGCCAGAATACCGACTTTTATTCCCTTGATCTTTCTCTCTTGTGGAAAATACTCTGGCCTTTATTATTGATCATTATAGGTATCAATATATTCAGGGCCAGCATCAAACCCGGTACAGAGGGCAGCAGCTGGGCTGTAATGAGCGGCAGTTCCCGTAAAAATCCGGGCTGGCAGCTTAAAAATGAAAGTTTTGTAGCTGTTATGGGGGGAATTGAACTGGATTTAACCACAGCCAGTATCCCCGATGAGGAGATTGTGCTGGATATGACTGCCATTATGGGTGGAATAGAGGTCAAAGCTCCTGAAGGCCTGAATATTACCTGTAAGAGTTCGGCTCTGCTCGGTGGAGTCACCTTCTTTAAAGACCAGTGTGGCGGTATTGTAAATAACAGAGAATTTCAGCATCCTGGAAGTGGTGAAGGGTATGAAGGCAAGAAGATAACGATCACCTGCCGGGCTGTAATGGGCGGTATAGAAATTAAAGGTTCCTAGCTTTCTATAACTGGCTGACGGCCGGTAAAAAATAAATATTATTTTTCACGAAAAAAGACAGCTTTAATTTAGCTGTCTTTTTCCATTTTAGCTTTGATCTGGTCTATCTGGCTTTGAATTTCTTTTAATTCCTCTTTGTATTCTTCTCTGGTATGACCGGAGATATGTCGTCCGGTCTGGCCCAGCACGAATATCATTTCTTCTTTAACTTCCTTATATAAGTCTTCTTTCTCATTCAATAAGCTTTTTAATTCTTCTTTGTTCATATTTTCAAGTTCTATCTCTTCCATAAATTTCACTCCCGTTTTTTATGTAAATAGTATCTCTAAAATTATTATAAATGTATTTTAAAATTAATGCAAATCTGATATCAGTGTTTGTTTTACATCAGTTCATGGTTTCTACGAGGATGGTAGGAAGTTATATTTGTTAATATTAAGTTAACATATTTGTTACTTTCAATTAGCAAAACCGCAATACAGTGTAACATAGCAATGTTATAGTCTTTGGTAAACTGGTACTGGAAGGAGCCAGAGTTGCTAAGCCCCAACCTGGCCCATAATAGTTGCCCTGTTTATTCTGGAATATTAAAGGCACTGGAAGTGGAGATGGGGCTTGCTTTACCCCGGGACGTAACTATAAAATTTAAAGAGAAACTTTAATTTATTTATATAATATATATGACCAGGAGTTTTTCGCTTCCGGTTTATTTTTTTTATAAAAAATTTATTAATAACATTTTGTTAACATTCCTTTAACATTTCTGCAACATAGTTTTAACATTTAATTGTTATACTAAATATAACAGATTATGTTAAGGGGGATACATATGAAAATATTAAAATACTTATCTATTATTATTTTGTCAATTTTAGTGATTGTTACTCTGACAGGATGTGGGGGAGAAAAAGCCGATGAAGGCCAAAATCAGGCTGAAAAACAGGATCAAAACAACTATATTCAGATTAAGGGTTCCGACACAGAGGTTAATCTGGTTCAGCACCTGGCAGAAGAATATATGAAAGAGAGTGATACAGAGCTGGCTGTAACCGGTGGGGGTTCAGGTACTGGTATTTCTGCCCTGATAAACGGACAGGTGGATATTGCTAATGCTTCAAGGACAATGTCTGATACGGAGATTCAGCAGGCTAAAGATAATGGAATCAACCCGGTCAGGATTGTAATTGCAATGGATGGATTATCTGTTATTACCAGTGAATCTAATCCTGTAAAAGAACTTACTGTAGAACAACTGGGCCGTATTTTTAAAGGTGATATCACCAACTGGCAGGAAGTCGGGGGAGAAGATAAGGAAATTTCACTCTACGGCCGCCAGAGTAATTCAGGTACCTTCGTTTACTTCCGGGAAAATATTCTGAAAGGCGACTATTCAGCCAATATGAAAAGGATGAATGGTAATGCTCAGATTGTTGAGTCCATAAAAACAGATCAGGCCGGTATTGGTTATGTTGGGGTAGGTTATGTTGTAGATGAAACCGGTAATGAAACTGAAGGTATTAATGCAATTAATGTAGCAAAAGATAGTAATTCAAAAGCAGTCAGTCCTCTGAAACCGGAAAATGTTGAATCTGGAGATTATCCAATAGCCCGGCCTTTAAACCAGTATGTTAATGGAAAACCGGAGGGAGAAATTCTTGATTTTATCAACTATGAATTAAGCGAAAAGGGGCAGCAAATTGCCGTTGAGGAGGGTTTCTATCCTTTAAATCCTGAATTTAAAGAATTAAATCAGAAGAGTCTTGGTGGGTCTTAATGAGGAAATTAAAGGAACGGTTAATTAGATTATTTTTCTCATTGAATGGTATCCTGGTAGTTTTGATACTTGTCAGCATTTTTATATTGCTAATTATTAATAGCTGGCCGGCTTTCCGCAAGATAGGTTTAAATTTCTTTACCTCAGCTAACTGGAATCCTA
>JADQBU010000115.1 GCA_016278435.1 Halanaerobiales bacterium | reverse complement strand
GTGCTCTTCCGATCTGATGTTATGAAACAGGTTATGGGCAAATTAAAATTTGCCGATGATATAGATTTTTCTGATATGTTATATGCCAAAGCCCTCAGGAGTAAATATGCTCATGCTGAGATAATAAGCATAGATACATCTGCAGCTGAAAAATTGGATGGGGTCAAAGCAATAATAACTGGAAAGGATATCCCAAACAATGCCTTTGGTTTTACCCATAAAGAACAGCCGGTAATAGCAGAAGATAGAGTCCGTTATCCGGGAGACCCGGTTGCAGTTGTTGCTGCTGAAACAGAAGAGATTGCCGAGAAGGCTCTGGGCTTGATCAAGGTTGAGTATAAGGAACTTCCGGTTCTTACAGATCCTTATGAAGCTATGAAAGAAGATGCTTTTCCCATCCATGAAGGAGGAAATATTGCCTCACACTTAAAGATTAGAAAAGGTGATGTTGAGGCTGGGTTTAAAGAAGCTGATTTTATATTTGAAGATATCATTAAAACACCGGTAGTAGAACATGCCCATATTGAACCACATGCAGCAACAGCTGTTTTAGATGAAGATGACCGCTTAAAGGTGATTGCTTCAGTCCAGAGACCATTCCTGGCAGCAGCTGATATCAGCAAGACACTGCAGATACCGATGAGCAGAATCAGGGTTATTTCCCCTGCAATCGGAGGAGGTTTTGGGGGTAAGAATGAAATTACCATGGAACCGATTATCTCCTTACTGGCCATTAAAACCAGGAGGCCGGTGAGAATGGTCTATACCAGGGAAGAAGAATTTATTGCTTCTACAGTTAGACATCCCTATATAATTGAATATAAAACAGGTGTCAAGAAGGATGGAACGTTGACAGCCAGGCAGGTGAAGGTTATTAGTAACTCAGGAGCTTATGTCTCCTGGGGAGAATCAACCCTGACCAAGGCTTTAATTCACAGCTGTGGTCCCTACCAGATTCCTAATTTAAAGGCTGACTGTTATCTGGTTTATACCAATACTTCTATCGGTGGCGCTATGCGCGGCTTTGGTGTACCACAGGTAGGTTTTGCCTATGAGAATCATACAGATTCTATTGCCTGCCAGATGGGAATCGGTCCCCTGGAATTCAGAAGAAAGAATATATATACAGAAGGCTGTAAAAATGCAACGGGTCAGACATTACACAATGTAACTTTGAGCAAGGTTCTGGAAAAGGCAGTAGAAATGGCACAGTGGGAGGAGGAATAAGATGAAAAAGAGAGGAATTGGCGTAGCATGTATGCAGTATCCCCTGGGTTTTACTTCCTATCCAAATCCGAGTGCTGCTTTTGTAAAAATTAATGAAGATGGAACAGCGACTGTCTTAACAGGAGCGACCGATATCGGTCAGGGCTCAACAACTGTTCTGGGTCAAATCGCAGCCGAGGAACTGGGAATCTCACGGGATCAGATTTCGATGGTTACCAGTGACACTGATAGAACTCCGCTGGATATGGGTTCAATAGCCAGCCGGGTAACTTATATAGCCGGGAATGCTGTCAAAAAGGCAGCAGCAGATGCCAAAAAGATTCTTTTTGAAGAAGCTGCTTATGAACTCAATGTAGATGTCAGGGCTCTGGAATCGGCAAATGGAAAAATATTTCTTAAAGATTTTCCCGATAGAAGTGTAAGTTTTGCTGATATGGCTGAAAAATGTACTTTAAAGAGGGGTAAACCTCCTCTGGGTAAAGGTTCTCATAATCCGGCTACTACTCATCTGGATGCAGAGACCGGCCGGGGTAAACCCTTTGAAGCCTATGTTTATGCTGCCCAGGTGGCCAAAGTAGAAGTAGATACCGAAACAGGTGAGGTTGAGGTATTGAAGATCTATGCTGCTCATGATTGTGGGAATGCTATCAATCCCCGGATGGTTGAGGGCCAGATAATTGGTGGGGTTTCCATGGGTGTTGGGTATGCCCTGACTGAAGAAGTAGTGCTGAAAGACGGCTGGGTACAGAATCCCCAATTAAGGGATTATATCATACCGACTGCCATGGATATGCCTGAAGTTGAGACGGCTATTATTCAGGATCCTGAACCGACAGGTCCTTTTGGCGCCAAAGGTATTGGTGAACCTTCATTACTGCCGACTGCTCCGGCGATTATCAATGCTATTTATGATGCTGTTGGGGTCAGAATCAAGGAACTGCCGGCAACACCGGAAAAGATATTGCGGGGAATTAAGGAACTGGAAAAGAACAAACAATGAACAATATTGAATATAAAGTTTCACGGGTAATTCATCCCAATGGTATGTAGATAGAAAATATAATGTGAGGTGATTCACTGATGAAAGCTGCTGTTTTAAAGGCTCCAAAGGATTTGAGAATTGAAGATGTGCCGGTTCCGGAAGCCGGTTATGGGGAGGTTCTGATCCGGGTAAGGGCTACTGCCATCTGTGGTACTGATGTTTCATTTTATGAAGGGAAGACAGAGGTAGATTATCCCCGTATACTCGGCCATGAGTCTGCTGGAGAAGTGGTTGATACAGGAGAGGGAGTTAAAACATTAAAGAAGGGTGACAGGGTAGTAATGAGCCCTACATCTTACTGTGGTTACTGTCTGGACTGTATGGAAGGAAATACTAATTTCTGTAAAAATGGTGGACTACTGGGGCGGGAATTGGATGGGACATATGCTGAGTATGTAGTTGTTCCGAAAAAAATGGCCTTCAAATTACCGGAATCCATTTCTCTGGAAGAGGCAACTACTTTTATAGTCCTGACTACAGCTGTTTATGCCCAGCGTAAAATTAATATATTTGCCAACTCCAGTGTAGCAATCATTGGAGAAGGTTCTGCTGGATTAATGCAAACCCGGCTTTCCAAATTGAACGGTGCTGACCCTGTTATAGGTATCTCCCGCAGCCAGTGGAAACTTGACCTGGCTGAAGAAAAATACGGTGCAGATTATACCTTCAATGAAAATGTCGAGGAAAATGTTATGGAACTGACTGATGGAAGAGGGGTAGATTATGTAATCGAATGTGTTGGGAAATCAGCAACTTTAAACCAGGCTACCGAATTAGTACGTCCTGGTGGAACAATTGTGGCCTTTGGTATAACTCCTCCGACCATTGATGATTTTAAATCCTATGCCCTTTATTATAAGGATATTAATATTGTTGGTTCCCGGGCTATGCAGCTTATAGACTGGCCAATATCTATTGACCTGGCTGATCGTGGTAAAATAGATCTGGGTAGTATTATTACTCACCGTATTTCTCTGGATGACCTTAAAAAGGGTTTTGAAATGCTCAATGACCGCTCACAGAAAGCACTTAGAATCGTGGTTGAAATCTAAATTTTTATAGTAGCTGGGGTAGATTTGTATATACATCTACGATGACTTTTAGTAAGTTGAAAGGGTGTATAAGATGAACTATGAAGAACTTTATAACAAAGGTATGGAAAAGCTGAGAGAACACAGTCTTGATGCCAACCGGGAATTTGGTGCTGAAACCGGTGCCAGTATTAAAAAAGACAGGGACTTCCTTGATTCCCTGTCTTTTGAAATGAGGTTAATAGATAGCCGGGAAGCCTGTATAAGTACTAATATCCTGGGATATGATTTAAAAACACCAATAATGCCTGGTGCTATGTCGGGTATGGGACCACTGGCAGATGATCCACTGGTGGCAGTAGCCAGAGGTGTGAAAGAGGCCGGTTCCATGATGTGGGTGGGAATCTGTTCTAGCTCACAATTAGAGCGGGTAATAAATACCGGTGTGCCCACAGTCAAGATAATCAAACCATATCAGGATGACGAACTAATAATTAAAAAATTGAAAGAAGCTGAAGATATGGGTGCGGTTGCAGTAGGTATAGATATAGACTTCTTCTTTGGTGGAAAAAGGAAGGAAAATATCCTGATGCCGGAAGCGATGGCCCCCAGAAGTGTAAACGAGTTGAGAGAATTTAAAGATATGACCGACCTGCCTTTTATTATCAAAGGGATCTTAAGTGTCAGTGATGCTGTAAAGGCCCTGGAAATTGGGGCAGAGGCAATTGTGATCTCCAGCCACGGGCAGGCTGTTCTGGACCATGCAGTCACACCATTAAAGATTTTACCTGATATTATCAAAGAGGTAAATGGAAAAACTGAAGTGCTGGTAGACAGTGGTTTTAAAAGGGGAACAGATGTCCTTAAAGCCCTGGCCCTGGGAGCAAAAGGTGTTCTGATGGGCAAACAGATAATGCTGGGTCTGGCTGCTGACCCTGATAACGGGGTATATGAAATATTGAGTGTCCTGAATGGTGAACTAAGAAGAGCGATGTCAATAACCGGTTGTGAAAACACCGATAGAATTGATTCTTCTATTTTAAAGAGGTGAAGATTTAATGAAAGCGATGGTATTAAATAATTTTAATGAAAAGTTAAGGCTGGAAGATATCAAAGAAAAAGAAGTTAAACCTGGTTATGTTAAATTAAAGGTAAAAGCCTGTGGTGTTTGTCATACTGACTTGAAGATAGCTGGAGGTATTTTGCCGGTTTGTAAAGAGATTCAATTTCCCCATATCCTGGGACACGAAGTTTCAGGCAGGGTGGTTGAAACAGCAGCCGATGTAACCGATTTTAAGGTGAGTGACCGGGTTGTAGCCATGTTTTATGCTGGTTGTGGAGATTGTCCGGCCTGTGAGAGGGGCGAATATTCCCTCTGTGATAACCTGGAATACTGGGCTGGCTTTAGAGAATGGGGTGGATATGCTGAAAAGCTGGTTCTTCCTGCCCGGGCCCTGGTTAAACTGCCCAATACTGTTTCCTATGAAGAAGGAGCGATAGTTCCCGATGCTGTGGCTACAGCTTACAAGGCAATTAAGAGAAAAGCTATGGTAGATAAAGGGGACAGTGTTCTGATAGTAGGTGCAGGTGGAGTAGGTCTGCATGGTTTACAGATAGCAAAGTTCCTGGGAGCCAAAGTAATTATTGTAGATAAAGATCAGGGGCACCTGGATAAAGCCCTGGAACTGGGGGCTGACTATGCTCTGCAGCCTGATGCAGATGAGATCAAAGCGGCTGTCAAAGAGATGTCTCCTGCTGGTAAGTTAGACAGTGTAATAGATATTGTAGGGCTGCAGGAAAGCTTCGATTATGCAATTGATAATCTGAAAAAGGGTGGAAAGTATATTATTGTAGGCTATAAACCCGGCTCCAGAGTTACATTTGAACCTCTGAATATCTTGCTGGAGGAGATAAGTATCCTGGGTTCCAGAAATTGTTCCAAGCAGGATGTTGAAGACTGTTTGCATTTAATGGCTATTGCCCATATTCATCCGGTAATAGAAGATGTAGTGCCTCTGGAGAAGGTTAATGATGTACATGAGGATATGGAGAAAGGTAAGATTATGGGTAGGGTAGTTTTAAAAATTCCTGAAAAAACATGAGGGGAGAGAAGATAAGATGGGTCAACGTTATACTAGAAAGCAGGTAATTGCCAGGTTGAAGAAGACTGTTGCCAGGGGAGAGCCTATTTATACTGTCGGTGTTGGAACAGGTATATCGGCCAAGTTCTGTGAAAGGGGTGGGGCTGATTTGTTGAGCACCTATCCGATTGCTAAATTTAGAATGACAGGTTTCAGTTCGATGGCAGGTTATTTGCCCATATGTGATTCCAATGGTACCACCCTGGAAATGGGGAGAAGAGAAGTTTTTCCGGTAACGAAAGAGGTACCCATAGCTGCCGGCCTGCTGGGTAATGATATTACCCGGGATATGGGTAGTTTACTGGATGAAGTAAAGGATGCAGGCTTTTCCGGTATTTTAAACTGTCCGACCATTGCTCTGGTTGACGGTTCACTAAGGCTGGCCTGGGAAGAAACCGGTATCTCCTTTGATGCTGAGGTTGAAATGGTAGCTCTGGCCCGGGAAAAAGAATTGTTTACACATGTGTTTTGTTCCAGTATT
Source organism: Halanaerobiales bacterium (assembly GCA_016278435.1). Lineage (GTDB taxonomy): Bacteria > Bacillota > Halanaerobiia > Halanaerobiales > JADQBU01 > JADQBU01. The sequence goes on along the minus strand of JADQBU010000115.1, from coordinate 540 downwards.
GAGGAAGCCGATAAAATGATTGATGCTGGCTGTGATATGGTTGTTGCTCATATGGGGAACTCAATTGGGGGCTCGATTGGAGCGGAAACTGCAGTAAGCCTTGATGAAGCGGTAAAAAGAATTCAGGAAATTTGCACATTTTCTAAGAAAAAGAATCCGGAGGTAATGGTTATCTGCCATGGTGGAACGGTTGCTTACCCCGATGATTTTAACTATGTCTTTAAAAGAGTAAAAGGTCTGGATGGGTTTATGGGTGGATCCAGTGGTGAAAGGTTCCCGGTTGAGACAGGAATTACTGAGGTTACCCAGAAATTTAAAGCAGTTCGCAGGTAATGCCCTATGGAAAAAGTAATCTTACTGGGAACTCTTGATACAAAAGGACTGGAATATAACTATATAATAGAAGTTTTAGAGGCCTTAAAGATTAAACCTGTTATTGTCGATACCAGCTGTTTTGATAGATGGCATGGTTTTTACGCTGATTATAATTGTAATAAAGTGGCCGGTCTGGCCGGAATGGATTTTGAAGAGATTAAAAAT
>JADQBU010000165.1 GCA_016278435.1 Halanaerobiales bacterium | reverse complement strand
AAATATAAATAATACACTGACCAGGGACTATGGAAATCCTTCTTCCCTGCATAGTAAAGGGCTAATTGCAGAAAAATATCTGAAGGAAGCCCGGAAAGTACTTGCCGGAAAGCTGGGAGTAGATAATAAAGAAATAATCTTTACTTCCGGGGGCACCGAAAGCAATAATTTAGCTATTAAGGGTATCTGTTATAGTTACTCAAACCGGGGCAAACACCTGATAACCACAGAGATTGAACATAAATCGGTTTTAAATGTCTTTAATTCCCTGGAAAAAGAAGGGTTTAAGGTAACTTACCTTAAACCTGACAAAAAAGGCAACATATCCCTGGATCAGCTCAAAGATACTGTCAGGAAAGATACAATTCTGGTCAGTATCATGCATGTCAATAATGAAATCGGCAGTATCCAACCCCTGCCCGACATTTCCAGGATTATCAAAAAGATTAATCCGGAAACATTTATCCATGTCGATGGAGTTCAGTCTTTTGGTAAGATTCTGATCAAACCAAAACAGTGGAATATTGACCTCTTTACCCTGAGTGGACATAAGATTCACGGTCCCAAGGGAGTTGGTGCCCTTTATGTAAGAAATGGTATCAACCTGAAGCCATTAATTATCGGCGGTGGTCAAGAAGGTAATTTCCGCTCCGGCACTGAAAATGTTCCCGCTATTGCTGGCTTGACTCCAGCTGTAAAGGCTTTACCTGACCTTACTGAAAAAAATCCTCGTGATCAGAAACTGGACAGACTAAGAAATTATTTTCTGGATAAAATTAATGATGAATTTCCTGCTGTAAAAATAAATTCACCGGGAAATGGGGCGCCTCATATTGCCAGTATCTCTTTTAAGGGTATCAAGGGAGAAGTTCTCCTCCACGCCCTGTCCGGTAAAGGAATCTTTGTTTCAACCGGCTCCGCCTGTCATTCCAATACAGATAGTAAAAATAATGTCCTGGAGGCCATCGGGCTTCCCCGGGAATACACCGAAGGAACCCTGAGAATTAGTTTTGCTCATAGTAATACAGAAGAAGAAATTGATTATACTGTCAGAACGATGAAAGAACTATTGAATTCTCTATTTTAAAATCATTTTAACTTAAATAATTTTGAGGTGAAAAAAATGTACAATGAAATATTAATCAGATATGGCGAGATTGCACTCAAAGGGAAAAACCGTTCTTATTTTGTTAATAAATTAATAGATAATATCAGGGCAGCGACCAGAAAACTGGGGAAATTCAAGATCAATAAAACCTACGGCCGCATATATATTTCGCCCGAGGGCAATGCAGGAGAACTGATCAAAAGGTTGAAGATGATTCCAGGTATCGTTTCTGTTAGTCCGGCGATAACAGCATCTCTTGCTTATGATGAGATCAAGGAGACATGTCTGGAGCTCTTCTGCCAGGAAGTTAAAAAATATCCCTCTACCTTCAGAGTTAAAACCAGAAGAGCAAATAAATCATTCCCCGGCACCAGTCCCGAAATCAGCCGGGATATAGGAGCCTATATACTCAGCAGTATCAATGAAAAAGAAAATATACTTACAGTTGACCTGGAAGAACCCGATAATACCCTGTATCTAGAGATCAGAAATGACAGAGCCTTTATTTATACCCGGATAATTCCCGGACCGGGAGGATTACCAGTAGGTACCAGTGAAAAAGGTCTGCTGCTCCTCTCCGGTGGTATCGATAGTCCGGTAGCAGGTTGGTCTGTCATGAGACGGGGTATGGAACTGGAAGCCGTCTATTTCCACAGCTTTCCCTACACCGGAGAAAGAGCCCGGGAGAAAGTAATTGATCTAACAAGAATATTGAGCAGTTATACTGGTCCTATTAAGCTTCATGTCGCATATTTCACAGGTATCCAGCAGGCCATTCAGGAAAAATGTAACCCCAGGTATTATATTACCATTATGAGGAGAATGATGATCAGAATTGCCTGCAGGATAGCAGAGATGAACAATGACCTGGTTTTAGTAACAGGAGAAAACCTGGGTCAGGTAGCCAGTCAGACCCTGGAAAGTATATCCGTCATCAACAAAGTTGCCGATATTCCTGTACTGAGACCATTGATTACCAGAGATAAAAATGAAATAATTGATACAGCCAGAGAAATTGGCACCTATGAGACCTCAATCCTGCCCTATCAGGATTGCTGTACCATCATGGTCCCCGATAATCCGGTAACAAAACCAGGTCTGGAAGAAACAATCAGGGCTGAAGCTGGTTTAAATATCGAACCATTGATTAAAGAAGCAATTGAAAAAACTGAGACCCTTGTTATTGAATAAAGACCCCTTTTAAAAACCATAATACTAATATCATTTTCAATTCTTTTTTAGTAAGTTAACATGCACTCTAAAATACGATAAAGGGGTCTAATTCATGTTCATAGTAATTGCCAGAACAATAATACTCTATGGAATTGTTATCGTTGTTATCAGGTTAATGGGAAAACGCCAGATCGGTGAACTGCAGCCTTTTGAACTGGCCATTACCATCATGGTCTCCGCTCTGGCCGCAATACCCATGGAGGATATCGGCATCCCACTTCTGTACAGTATCTTACCCATCCTCTTGCTCTTAACACTACAGGAAATACTATCCCTTATCACCCTGAAAAGCACAAAAGCCAGAGCTGTAATCTGCGGTAAACCAAATGTAATCATCCAGAATGGGGTTATCAACGGAAAAGAACTGAAAAAATTACGGATCAACCTTAATGATCTGATAGAGCAGTTAAGAATTAAGGGTTATCATACAATTGAAGATATCGAGTATGCCATTATGGAGACTACAGGTAAAATAAGTATTATACCTAAATCACAGAAAAGGCCTATTACTCCAGAGGATTTAAAAATTGATACAGAATATGAAGGTTTACCCCGGTCTTTGATTATAGACGGCCAGATTCAACAGGAAAATCTGGAGAAAATCGGTCTTGATACCCACTGGCTAAATGACACCCTCGCTCAATTTAATGTAAATAGTCCTGCTGAAATATTCTTTGCCGCGTTAAATACAAAAGGGGATCTCATCTACCAGAAGAAAAATCCAGAAAAGGAATGATTTTATGTCTATTCGAGCCAGGATAATCTTCATAATAGTACTACTTATAGTCTTAATCAGCATGTCTATTGCCGGCTATTTCTTTATATCATCTTCTGCCAGCAAACTGGACGGCCTGCTGTCAGATCTCGAAAAGAATATTAAAAATGAAAACTGGGCTAGGGCCGAAACGATCAGTTCACAGCTAAAAGAAAGCTGGGATAATTCCCTGAATTTAATAGAATTACTGAAAGATCAGGGCGAACTGCACGACCTCGATATGGAACTGGTCAGAATAAACTCCCTGGTTAATGAAAAGCAAAAAAAGAACTCCTGCCCGAGATAACTGTAGCTCAAAAATTAATCAGAAATATCCTCGGCCAGGAGAAATTGAATCTGCGAAATATTTTTTAACCTGCTTTTTTACCTATTTAATGTTTAAAATGCCTGTTTCCGGTTAAAACCATAGCAATATTATGTTCATCAGCTGCTTCAATTACTTCTTCATCTCGAACCGATCCACCCGGCTGAATAATAGCCTTTATACCACTGGCAGCTGCCTCATCAATTGCATCCCGGAAGGGGAAAAATGCATCAGAAGCCACCACAGCCTCTTTCACTCTATTTCCGGATTTTCTGATGGCAATCAGCATCGAATCAACCCGGCTCATCTGTCCGGCTCCGACTCCCACTATTGTTTTATCCCGGGCAATAACGACCGCATTTGATTTTACATGTTTAACACCTTTCCAGGCAAAAAGGAGGTCTTCCCACTGTTTTTCATCAGGTTCACATCTGGTTACAACCTTTAATTTTCCCCGGTCATAACTCAGCATATTCCTCTCCTGAACGAGCAGACCACCTGTTATTTTTTTATATTCATAGGGGTCTTTTTTGTATTCAGAAGCAAGATCAGGTATCTTGAGTATACGGATACTCTCCCAGCGTCCTCTTAAAACCTTGAGAGCTCTCTCCTCATAGGCCGGGGCAATAATTACTTCTACAAACTTATCCGGCCCTGTTATTGCCTGCGCAGTTTTATAATCAACCTTTCTATTCAGGGCAACAATACTGCCATAGGCAGAAAGGGGATCACCAGAATATGCCCGCTCATAAGCAGTAAGTAAATTTTCAGCTGAAGCCAGTCCACAGGGATTGGTATGTTTAATAACTGCCACAGTAGGTTCAGAAAACTCTTTTACCAGTTCCAGGGCACCATCTGTATCATTGATATTGTTAAACGATAATTCCTTGCCAGATAACTGTTCAGCAGTTGCTACCGATGGTTCATTAATTGTTTGGTCAATATAAAATGCCGCCTTCTGATGAGGATTTTCCCCATAGCGCAGGTCCATTTTCTTGCTGTAATTAATTTTAAATATACCTGGAAAATCTTTTTTTTCTCCTTCAATTCCACTTAAATAATCATAGATCATCTGGTCATATTCACCTGTCAGTTTAAAGGCCTTGACCGCTAAACTCCTCCTGGTTTCCTGTGAAAGTTGCCCATCTTTTTCATTAAGTTCACTTAAAATTTGCCCATAGTCAGCCGGGTCTGTTATTACTGCAACATCCAGGTAATTTTTAGCTGCTGAACGAATCATGGTAGGACCGCCAATATCAATATTTTCAATTGCTTCCTCCAGTGTCACATCTTTTTTAGCAATAGTCTGAGCAAAAGGATAAAGATTAACAACCACCATATCGATCGGTAATATACCCATCTCTTCCAGTTGTTCCATATGTTCACTGTTATCACGGAGAGCCAGTAGACCGCCGTGAATTGCAGGATGAAGGGTCTTTACCCTCCCATCCATCATCTCTGGATAAAGGGTTACTTCACTAACATCTTTCACCTTGAGCCCCTGCTCCCGCAGGAATTTTGCTGTACCTCCAGTTGAAATAATTTCATAATCGTAGTCAACTAGCCCGGAAGCCAGTTGATCAATATCCGTTTTATCGGAAACGCTTATCAATACCCGTCTCAAATTTACCACCTCTTTTATTTTTCTTTTAATCTATCAATCAGGCTTTCTATTTGCCTTTCCCCCAGTTCAGGAACCATGATCTTAATCATCTGATATATATAAAGAAACTCGTCAAGCAGCTGTTCCTGCTGGCTTTCATCCAGGGAATTTATTGCATTTATTAGATCTTCAAGGTTCTTACCTGTTCTGTTCAGTGACCCCAGCAGTTTCCTGAAGTAATTCTTTGAACCGGTTTGCTCCTTACCAAAATTCTCGCTGAATTTTTCCCTCTCCCGCCTGATTAAAACTGCTTTAAAGGCCTCTTCCATATCAATGTGCAGGTGTTTATTAAACAACTCAACGACATACCTGGTTTCATCCCTGCTTAAGTTATATTTCATTACACCCGCCAGTAACCTGTCCAACTTTGTCGGGTCACCAGTTCGGGCAGTCAGACCTCTGGCCAGGGTAATATGTGAAAGTGACATCGTAGAATCTTCATTTAAAACTGCTTCCCGGTAAAGGGGCTTAACTTCTAATATATTCAACCATTCTGTTAATGTTGTCCGCGGAATCCCCAGCTTCTGACTGGCTTCCTTTTTTGTCAATTGATTTTCTTCTATAAAATGATCGATAAATTTGGCCCTCTCCAGAGGATTGAGGTCCTGACGCTGCAGATTTTCTATTAGCTGTATTTGATCTATCTGATAATCATCAAGCTGACCTTCAATAATAATCGCAGCAATTTTCTCAGCATCATTTTCCTCTCTCATAGCCCGCAGACGTCTCTCACCAACAATAAGATGATAGCCTTCTTCTGTTTTTTGAACTATAACCGGCTGCAGTTGACCAACCTCCTTGATAGAATCAGCTAATTGCTTTAATCTTTCTCTATCAAAATTTTTCCGGGGTTGCCCCTTATTTACTTTAATCTCTGCAACCGGAATCATGGAATAATCCATACTACCACCCTCTTTTTATATTATGTTATACATCTCCAATAATCAAGGATCATTTCAATAATATTGTATTTATTTCTGAGAAAAAGTAATACTAATTAACTAATCCCTGCATATAAATAAAACTGTGCTTGCTCCCGGCAAATATCATTTGGTATATTTTCATGATTATGATAAGATTACTATAGTATGGAGATTTTTTCAACATGCAAAAAGGAGCTTAATAATTTATGAAAAATATTTTATTAGAGCAACTTAAAGAGATAAAAGAATTAAAAGTCAGAACAGATGTCCCCCTGAAAGACTTTACAACATTTAAAGTTGGAGGACCTGCAGATATATTCTTAACACCGGAAACCGATAAAGCCCTGCAAAAAACCCTTAATGTAATTTCTGATGTACTCGATAAAAGTGAAAACCCTTTTTTTGTTCTGGGAAAAGGCAGCAACATTATAGCCAGTGACCGGGGCTACCGCGGCATTATAATCTATACCGGCCAGCTGGAAACCATTAATATCCAGGAGATCGGAAGAGCACACG
>JADQBU010000132.1 GCA_016278435.1 Halanaerobiales bacterium | reverse complement strand
CCCCGTAAGGCGATTACAATGGGGATGGCTTCAATTATGAAATCAAAAAGGATTATTCTACTGGCCAGCGGTAAAAATAAGGCCCAGGCCATTAAAGAAACAGTAAGTGGTCATGTCAGCACCCATGTGCCAGCTTCTTTACTACAGACCCACCCTCAGGTAACAATTATTATTGATAAAGAAGCAGCCAGTTTAATCTGATTTTAAGTTCTCCAGAAAAACAAGGATTTTTTTAATCTTTCGTCGAAAATAAATATGGATGTCATATTAATTTAAATTATCTTTATTGAGAATCTAATTTAAAATCTGGAAGAGAGATCTTACTGATAGTCGACTTACATAAATTAACAATAATAAGGGCTGATAAAACATGGAAAACAATGGGTTACCACTATATATACAGCTAAAAAAATTATTTAAAGAAAAGATTGAAGATGGAAAATGGGAAATCAATGCAAAAATACCTTCTGAAAGGTCTCTGGAACAAAAATATGGGGTTAGTCGAATGACTATTAGAAAAGCATTGGATGATTTAAAGAATGAAGGAATTCTCATAAGAAGACAGGGTAGTGGTACCTTTGTTAATGATAAAAAAATAGAGGAAAAACTCGTAAAGTTAAAAGGATTTACTCAAGATATGTTAAGCAGAGGACTTATTCCTTCAACTTCAGTAATCAGTACGAAAGAGATTAACCCAGATAAGGAAATTCGTGATAAATTAAAATTAAATATAGGAGATAAGGTATTTAAACTAGATAGAGTCAGGTGTGCAAATGGAAAACCAATGGCGTTTGAAACTGCTTATCTCAATGCAAAGTATTGTCCTGGAATATTATCAAAGGATTTAGAAAGTTCTCTTTACAGTATTTTAAGAAATCAGTATGATTTAAAGTTAAATAATGCAGAGCAAACGTTAGAAGCAGATATAGCATCAGAAATTTACGGAGAACTACTGGATATTTCGGAAGGGGATCCTGTATTAATTCTTACTCGTTTTACACTTAATGAAGAAAACATCCCGATAGAGTATGTAAAATCTATCTACCGGGGTGATAAATATAAATTCAAGGTAATATTGACAGATTAAATTAAATAAAAAAAGGATTTTCACAATATATAGAGAATATATAATAAAAATGGTATATACCATATACCCAATATTAAGTGTTTAATTTTATTATACGGGGATGATTTGATGGATTATATATTAAGTTTTGATATTGGCACCTCTGGAGCAAAAACACTTTTAATGTCTTTCGAGGGGGAAATAGTTAATTCTACATTGATTGAATATGATATAGAGTCCCCCCAATTAAATTGGGCCCAGGAAGATCCCGGGATCTGGTGGGAGAGTATAATCAAAGGTACTAACCTACTTAAAAAGGAAAATCCTGATGCCTTTATGAAGATCAAAGTAGTGGGTGTTTCAGGGCAGATGCACGGTCCAGTCTTTGTTGATGATAAAGGTAGACCCCTTTACCCCTGTATTATATGGGCGGATAACAGAACCAGTAAAGAATGCGATTTTATAATAAATAAACTGGGGGAGGAAACAGTACAGAATATAACTGGTAATCCTGTAATTCCGGCTTATACCCTTCCTAAAATTATCTGGATTAAGCACAATTTCGACCATATTTATAACAAAACTTATAAAATACTTTTGCCGAAAGATTATATTAGATTTAAACTGACAAATAAATTTTATACAGACTATTCAGATGCATCAGGTACATTGTTATTTGATATTCATCGAAAAGCCTGGTCAGAGAATATATTAAATGGTTTAGACCTTGAAATAGATAAAATGCCCCGGGCTATCAATTCCCAGGAAATTGCTGGTCAGATTACAAAAAGAAGTGCAAATATTCTGGGTTTAAAAGCAGGTATTCCTGTTGTAGCAGGTGCCGGTGATCTTGCCTGTGGAGCAGTAGGTAATAATAACCTTAGCGAAGGAAATGCAGCTATAACAATTGGTACAGCAGGCCAGGTTGTAGCTACAACCGACAGAGTTTATCCCGATACAATTGGTAAGTTGTTTAATTTTTGCCATGCAGCAGAAGAAAAATATTTTGTTCTGGCGTCGGTTCTTTCTGCCGGCTTGTCATTAAAGTGGTTTAAAGATAATATATCTTTAATAGAAAACATTACAGTTAAAGACACCTCCCTTGATGCCTATGATTTATTATTAAAAGGGGTGGAAAAAGTGCCTCCAGGTGCAGATGAATTATTTTTTCTTCCCTATCTTAATGGAGCCGGGACACCTTATATGGATGATAAAGCTAAAGGTGTTTTTATTGGTATTACTCCCAAACATAATAAAAAATATCTGGTAAGGGCGATACTTGAAGGGGTTACTTTTGGAATTAAAGAGTGTCTGGAAACTATTAAGAGTCTAAAGATAGATATAAATGAAATTGTAATTTCCGCTGGTGGGGCTAAAAACGAATTATGGAAACAGATTCAGGCTGATATATACAATCAAAAATTAATTACTTTAAGGAGTACGGACACTTCTCCTTTAGGAGCGGCAATACTGGCAGCGGTAGGCTATGGTAAGTTCAGTACTCTTCAGGAAGCTTGCAACTTTTATGTTAGAAGGAAAGGAGTACAGATACCTGACGAGAAAAATGCTTTAAAATATCAACAACTTTATCAGAAGTACAAACAAATTTATCCGGGCTTACGAGATTACTTTAGTAAATAGGAGGTAGTTTTATGGGAAAAGGTTCAAAAAGATATATAAATCAAATTAAAAACCTGGTTGATTGGATAATGGATAAACAATTAGATAAGATTGATCTGGCAAGTAAAGTTCTTACAAAAGCAGTAAAAGAAAAAAATACAATCTGGGCTTTTGGCTGTACACATTCTTCAATATTAACTGCAGAAATTTTCTATCGTGCTGGTGGACTGTCATTAATAAACGGAATTTTTCCTCCCGGTATGTGGTTAGATGAAATTCCAGTTACAAAGACGTCCAGGATAGAAAATATGTCCGGTTATGCTGAAATTATTGTAGATGAGAGAAATATTAAAGAGAATGATTTAATTTTCTTATTTTCAACCTCGGGCAGAAATAATGTTCCGATAGAGATGGCTTTAGAGACTAAAAAGCGGGGGGCTTATATTATAGCAATTACCTCCTTGAAATATTCTCAACAGGTTAGCTCACGGCATGAAAGTGGTAAGAAATTATATGAATTAGCAGATATTGTTATAGATAATGGAGCAGAAAAAGGTGATGCGGCTATTAAGTTTGAAGGTTTTGAACAGAAAGTAGGGCCAGTATCTACTATAAGTGGGGCAACAATAATTAATGCTATAATCGTACAAACAGTAAGTGAGCTGCTGGATGAAGGTATAACCCCTCCTGTTTTTGTAAGTGGAAATTTAGATAAAGGTAAGGAACATAATGATAAAATTTTTGAAGTATACAGGGATGTAATTAAGTATATGCCTTATACATAAAATTATTTTCAATAGTAATCTGGTGTAGAGAAGAGAACATTATTTTTATTTAGCACAGGGAGGTGATAAGAAAAAACGGCTTGGGAGTAAAATTATTTTTTCAGAAAGATAACTTTGATTTAGAGAGGGAGTGTAATTTAAATGTTTAAGAAGAATTTTTCATTACCGTTTCTCGTGATAATTGTCAGTTTACTCCTGGGAGGAATGGCGCTAGCACAGGATGTAACTGAGGTAACTTTCTGGCATCATGAAGCACCGGCCCACCGGGTTAAAGCAATTGAAGAAGTTTTGAATATGTTTGAAGAAGAACACCCGGGTGTTGACATAAAACAGGAAGTTGTTTCCTGGGGGGATGCCTATGCAAAAACTCTGTCAGCAATCAGGTCTAACACCGTTCCTGACTTTCAATTTGACCTCCCTGAATTAAATATTGTTGCTAATCAGGCTGGTGGAATTCTTCCAGTTACTGATCTGGTGAAGGAATTAGATGAAAAACACAATATTCTGGATAGTCAGATGGCCCCTTATAATTATGATGGTGAATACTGGGGTGTACCGGTCTGGACTATGCCGTTTGTTCTTCTCTATCGTCCCAGTTACCTGGAAAAATATGTAGGTACCAGTGAACCACCAGAGACCTGGGAAGAAGTACTTGAGTATGCCAAAAAAATGACTGTCGATACAGATAATGACGGGGAAACCGACATCTATGGCATCGGCATTACTGCTTCAGATAGTCTTTTGACTCAGGAAATGATCTGGGCGGTAATGTCCAGTTATGGGACAAATGTCTTTGATGAAGAAGGTAATCTGGTCTTTGACAGTCCAGAAACAGTAAAGGCTCTGGAGATGTATAAGAAGCTATTTAAATATACTTCATCTTCTGCAACTGGATGGTCCTGGGGAGAATTTGAGATGAATCTGGCTGCTGGTAATCTGGCCATGGCTCCGTATTTCGGCGGTATCCAGCGTCGTTTTTATGAAGCAAAAGATTTTGATATTGCAGCCACCACGATACCTGTTCCAGCAGCAGGTGGCAGGGGAACGACAATATCCTATCCTAATGGTATTCATATCTTTAAAGCTACCAGGGAAAGAGGGACATATGAAATAGTTAAAGAGTTTATCAAGTTCTTGATGCAGCCGGAGATACTGGCCAGGTTTACTGCCGGTCAGGAACCGGGTAGTTTTGTGCCAGTAACTGAGGATGCCGCTAAAGTGCCTGAATTCTGGAATAATTCCATTGTCAGTGCCTATGAAGATATAAATAAGGTTACTCTCAAGGCAGCCAAGAAGAGTAATGTCTACGGGTTTGCAACCGGTAAGGCTGTAAATCTTTCAATAGGTAAAATAAGTGGTGCCAATTTATTTGCAAAGATTGTCCAGAAAGCAGTAGTAGAGGATCTAACCCCTCAGGAGGCTATCGACTGGGGCGAAGAAGAAATGAAGAAATATATGCAGTAATAAAGAAAAAGGGGGGTAATTATTGAGGGGGGACTTGCCCCCCTCAATCTATCATGAGGGAAAAGAAATTAGTAGTCGGGTTATTCTTGTTGTTACCATTACTGCTTCTGATTTGTGTTTTTTATCTCTATCCTATTATTGCCATGTCCAGACTTTCCTTTTATTCTACCCAGTTTGGCTTTGGAGATCTTAAATTCAATGGACTTAATAATTATGTTAGTCTCCTGAGTGATTCTACTTTTTATACTGCTCTGAAAAACTCTCTGGTCTGGACAGTCATTAGTTTAGTAGTTCAGCTCAGTATTCCAGTAGGTCTTGCGATCTTAATGAATCAGAAAATAAAGGGTATTTCTGTAGCCCGGAGTTTAATTCTGGTACCCTGGATTATTCCCGGGGTTGTTGTTGCTATTATCTGGAGGTGGCTACTGGAGCCAACGATGGGGATCATCAGTCAGCAGCTTATGTCTCTGGGAATTATTAGTCATACAATTAATTTTCTGGGCAGCAGGTCCCTGGCCTTAATAACCTTGATTTTTGTAAATAGTTTGAAATATATGCCTTTTGGTATGTTACTTATACTGGCCTCTCTACAAAATATACCTAAAAGTTTATATGAACAGATGGAGGTAGATGGAGCTAATTTCTGGCAGCAGTTAAGGTATTTAATTATGCCTATGATCGGCCCAATGATTGGTTTTATGGGGTTTCTGGTTCTTGTCTGGAATTTCAATGTTTTTGATTTAATCCAGATGACAACCGAAGGCGGCCCTTCCAATGCAACTCTGACGATTCCTGTTTTAATTTATAGGAGTGCCTATCGGACTTTTAATATGGGACAGTCAGCTGCCCTGTCAGTGATTGTGATAATTATTATGGTTCTGGCCGGAATTTTATATTTCAAATTTGCCTGGAGTGGTTCTGATGAAGTTTAAAATGTCTAAAATATTTAAAATAGGTATCATACTACTTGTCCTATTATTCTTTCTTTATCCCTATATGTGGGTTATAACTGCTTCTTTTCAATCTGATACAACAATTATTAAGGGAGAGGTTAAATTTATACCCGATGATTTTTCCTTTAAAAATTACATACCCCTCTTTACTTCAGAATACGGGATTAAGTCTTTTATAAAATATCTTATAAACAGTATTTATATCGGTATTCCGGTAGCTTTTTTTTCCACTGTGATTGCAGCGATGAGTGCTTATGCCCTGAGCCGGTATCCGATACCGGGAAAGGAGATATTTGCTAAACTGCTTCTCTTGATCTATGTTTTCCCGACAGTGTTGATGATTTTACCGGTAGAAGGGATTATGGCTCATCTCAAATTAATAGATACAAGAATATCATTGATAATTGTTCATACCGCCCTGGCGGTTCCGTTCTGTACATGGCTGCTGCGCTCCTTTTTTGAGGCGGTTCCGGATGATATTGAAGAGGCGGCCATTATTGATGGGGCCAGTAACTTCAGGACCTTTTTATCCATAATATTACCTCTGACGGCACCAGGTGTGGCTACTGTTTTTATTTATTCTCTGGTGAGTTCCTGGGGAGAATATTTATTTTCCTCAATCTTAATCAGGAGCAATGAACTAAAGTCTG